>JAAERC010000087.1 GCA_024230695.1 Candidatus Zixiibacteriota bacterium | reverse complement strand
TGGGTATTCTTGTACACCAATATTTTTTGACTTTCTCACCCAGGCTGATTGTTGTTTCATTCAATTACCACGCAAATCCTATAATAACTGAGTTTCCCCACATTATACGCTGCTATCTACAAAACCCGCAACTGGTTACAAGAGTGAAACATTCAGTATGTATCCTAATATCTGTACACTCGTTTTCCTATACGATACCAGCAACTGCTATTTGTAGCATGAATGCATTCCACATGCAAACAACAAGCATCCCGTGATTGACCGACCCTAAGATAATGGCAGGCCTCACTATTTTTGGCTTGTGAATCGCTTCCAACAAAACCAAGGTGCCAAACACAAAAGCAAATTTCCACAGCGCTATCTCTGGCACATTGTCTACGTTAAACACGTTCATAACAACATTTCCCTCTTTTGCCCCGAGGGAAATCGCCAACCAGGTAAGATAAAAATCAACGATATTCAACACAATCCATGCTGTTACCGTATTCATGAATCCTCTTTTCGCAAGGTCTAACGAATTAACCATATTAGCTACTTGTTCGAATGTGCAATTCTATCACAAATTTGAAAGGACAACAGTAAACATTTGGTTATGTTTTGGTAAAATTTCGCTCGGATAACACTGACGATGTCATTTAGCGTCATCGCTAAGCAAACTCTGAATGTTCTGCATGGTGCTTAGGGGATTAATATTGAAGAATAAAAATGCTATGGTATACCGATGAACATACGCGACTACTTTGGAAGAATCTGCCTCGCCTATTAAATCAGCAATTTTATTGGAATATTGCCAAAGTAAGAAGTTTTGGAGACTTTCAAAACCCTCCTTTTTAGATGCCTCAACGTCGCTATCCGAAAGGAATATTGTTGCGAAAACCTTTTTACGTTCCTCAGGATCTAGCAGAATACCTTCTTTGCCACTACTGATTTCAGCACCTATCACTGTTTCAAATTCAAATTTACTGTACTCTATA
>JAAERC010000086.1 GCA_024230695.1 Candidatus Zixiibacteriota bacterium | reverse complement strand
TTTCCCTGAGATAACCGCCGCAACCCGGCTTTATTTCCAGGGAAATATGCCAGTTCAGTATAAAGATGCTAAATTTACGGAAAACAATGTTTTATATGCAGACAATTCAATTTTTGAAGTTTTTAGTTTTCCATTTATACGGGGTAATTCTGACTCGGCATTGGCCAGAGCAAACACAATTGTCATTACCGAAGAAACAGCTTTTAAGTATTTTGGGACCGAAAATCCGATAGGTCGGTCATTACGTATTGGTACCGATGACGATTTCCTGATTACAGGAATTATGGAAAATGTGCCATCAAATTCACATTTCAAATTTGATATGCTATTATCATTTGAGACACTTATTGTCTCTGAAGCTGTTTCAAATGATGGCTGGACGGATTTTGCATATTTTACATATCTTCTACTTGACAAAAATGCTAACCCATCGGTTGTTGAAACAAAGCTGGTTGCATTTGTTGACTCCAATGTAGGTGAGATATTAAAGCAAATAGGGGGATCAATAACATTTTTTCTACAACCACTAACCGATATTCATCTTTATTCCAAACTATCCTATGAAATCCCCGGTGGTGGTTCTATCGAATATGTTTATCTTTTTTCGGTAATAGCACTATTTGTTTTAATGATTGCTTGTTTCAATTTTATTTGTCTGGCAACCGGACGCTCAATGTCCAGGGCCAAAGAAATTGCAATGCGCAAAACCCTAGGAGCGGTCAGAGGTAAATTAATAATTCAATTTCTTGGCGAATCGGTAATATACAGTCTTCTGTCATTAATGATTGCTTTGATGCTTGTGGAATTAATGCTGCCATTTTTTAGTGATTTAAGCCAGAGACAATTAGTACTGCATTGGTTTGAGCCATTCTGGCTTTTAGGCGGATTTGTTTTAATCGCGATAGTAATTGGAATAGTGGCCGGGGCTTATCCTGCCTTTTTTTTGTCGGCTTTACGTCCCATTCAGGTTTTAAAGGGTAGTTTTGGTTCGCTTGGTTCCGGTTCCATTTTAAGAAGAATTCTGGTGACAACTCAATTTGTTATTTCCATAACATTGCTTATTGGAACGATTGTAGTTTACAATCAGATAAATTATATGAAGGAAAAAGAATTAGGATTTCAAAAAGATCAAATTGTAGTATTGCCGGAAGTACAAAATTCGGTGGGATTGATCAAACAGGAACTAAATCAGGTACCGGGAGTTTTGGCAGTGAGTTCTGCTTCAGATTTTCCCGGAGAAACAAATAGTCGTTCTTTATATATCCCCGAAGGATTTACTGAAGATCAGGCACAAATAATTACCCATATTGGTATCGATTATAAATATATTCCAACCCTTGAAATCGAGTTGGTGTCGGGTAGAAATTTTTCACCTGATTATCCATCAGATACCAATAAGGCAGTTATCATAAATCAAATGACGGCAAATTCCTTTGGCTGGGAAAATCCAATTGGAAAAACAATAAGATCACCTTTGGGATCCAATGGTACCGATTCTGAAGGAAATATCAGAACGGTTGTAGGAGTTGTTAAAGATTTTCATTTTGTATCGCTACAAAACCCGATCGAACCGCTTTTAATGGGATATGATTCTAACGCCGAGGAAATTCTAATTCGTATCAAACCAACCGATGTCAAAGAGACTATTGCAGGATTAGGGGCCATGTGGAGCAAAATCATTCCCGAAAATTCCTTCAATTATTTTTTCCTGGATAAACGTTTTGAACAGAATTATCTAAATGAAGAAAGATTGGGTAAAATAACACTAAGTTTTAGCCTATTGGCGATTTTAGTGGCCTGTTTGGGGTTATTTGGATTGACCTCATATTCCGCCGAGCGACGTACTCGGGAAATAGGAATTCGTAAAGTTCTGGGCGCATCAGTGCCCGGAATTATACGGCTACTTTGTCGAGAGTTTCTAATTTTAGTCGTCATCGCCAATATAGTTGCATGGCCAATCGCGTATTTTGCGATGAAAAAATGGCTTCAGACTTTTGCCTATAAAATTGAACTCGGGTTACACATTTTTATTCTTGTCGGTGTTATGGCTTTAATGATAGCCTTTGCAACAATAGGATACCAAGCCATTAAAGCGGCCAGAGCCAATCCGGTCAAAGCATTAAAACATGAATAAAATAAGATGATTCAAAAAATAACGATAAAAAGAATTTAATTAAGATTGGATGAATTATGATAAATCTTAAAAATATATCAAAGTTTTACAGCACCGGACATATTGATACTTATGTCCTTCGTAAAATTAATTTGAACGTAGATAAGGGTGAGTTTATTACTATCATGGGGCCATCAGGCGCCGGGAAATCAACTCTGCTTAATATAATAGGTATGCTTGATACGGCATCAGAGGGAGAGTTTTATTTCCTTGATGAAGAAGTTCATACTTTAAAAGAAAAAAATCGGGCAAATTTATATAAAGAACATATTGGATTTGTTTTTCAGAGTTATCACCTCATCGATGAGCTGACTGTGTATGAAAATTTGGAGATGCCGCTTTTATACAAAAAAATAAAGGGCGCTCAGCGAAAAAGTATGGTTTGTGATATTCTTGACAGGTTTCAGATAGTTGGCAAAAAGGATCTATTCCCTAATCAGCTTTCGGGAGGACAACAGCAATTGATAGGCGTCGCTCGTGCTGTTATTGCGTCGCCTAAATTGATTCTGGCCGATGAGCCAACCGGGAATCTTCATTCCGAGCAGGGCAAAGAGATAATGGAACTGTTCAAAAAACTGAATGATGAAGGAACAACAATTATTCAGGTTACTCATTCGGAAACAAATGCCGCCTACGGCAATCGTATCATCAGACTTCAAGATGGATGGATAACCACTTAGTCAGGAGTTAAGAGGGATATGTTCTCAAATTATTTTAAGGTAGCATTCAGGAATATTCTAAAATTCAAGGGGTATTCATTTATAAATATTGCCGGATTGGCTGTTGGAATGACCTGCTGTATTTTGATTATGCTCTGGGTCAATGATGAATTAAGTTATGATAATTTTCATCAGAATAAGGATCGCCTTTTTAGAGTCGCCAAACAGAATATAGACAGAGGCGATGAAAAAAGTGCTCTAACACCAATGCCCACCGGTCCCGCGTTAAAAGAAGAATATACTGAAATTGTGTCGTCTACTCGGTTTTCTATTAATGGACCTAGGTTAATA
Organism: Candidatus Zixiibacteriota bacterium; assembly: GCA_024230695.1. The sequence continues at coordinate 1,811 of JAAERC010000086.1, read as the reverse complement.
AAGTACGACGATATAAAGTTTCAAGATGATATAGTGGCAATAGCTGATCCTGATTATTTACAGATGTTTTCTTTTCCCTTAATCAAAGGAGATGCTAACACGGCATTAGCGGATAAATTCTCTGTTATTATTTCGGAAAAAATGAGGGACAAATACTTTGGACAGGTTAATCCAATTGGAGAAATATTATCTATTGATCGTCGCGACTTTACTGTGACTGGAATTATGAAAGATCTTCCGCAGAATACTCATATGCAATTTGATTGTCTTGTCCCATTTTTATCGAACCGCCAATATTTATTGGATGCATTAAATAATTGGGGGGCATCAGCCTATTATACATATGTCTTATTACATGAATCTGCGATTGCTGAGGAGGTTCAGCAAAATATCTCAGGTCTTATCAATCAAAAATATCCAGACGCAGAGTATGTAATAAAATTGCATTTACAGTCGATAGAGGAAATTCATCTTTACCATGATGTGAATGACTATCTCAAAGGCAAAGGTGATATCAAGTATGTTTATCTCTTTTCGGCTCTTGTCTTTCTGGTGCTTCTAATTGCCTGTGTCAATTTTATGAATCTGGCCACCGCCCGCGCCGCGACAAGGATCAAGGAAATTGGAGTTCGAAAAGTCATTGGCGCTGGGAAGAGTGATTTGATGAAACAGTTTTTCGGAGAGTCTTTGATTTTGTCATTTATTTCCTTTGTCTTTGCGATTACTTTAGCCGAATTGCTTTTGCCATTATTTAATGTCTGGTCCGGAAAAAATATTGGCTGGGGAGAAATCGGTGATCTATCACTGATATTAGGCTCTGTGACGCTGGTTATTATTACTGGAATACTGGCCGGTAGTTACCCCGCAATTTTTTTATCCTCATTCAAACCTGCGGAAGTATTCAAAAGTAATCAGAAATCACATAAAACTGGTTCCTTCTTAAGGAAAGGACTGGTTGTATTTCAATTTGCTCTCTCTGTTTTCCTGATTATCACTGCCATGGTTATTTTTGAACAGCTTGATTTTATGCAAAACAAAGATTTGGGTTTTGATAAGGATCAGATGATCAATTTAGAGATGCGCGGCTCATTTTCTGAAAATTATGAAAGCATTAGGGGAACTTTGTTACACGACCCCTCTATTATAGATATTACCGGCGGAGTTACTCCAACTGAATCTTTTAATCCGGCAATCGATGTAACATGGAGTGATAAGGTTGAAGGTGAAAACAATGACGATGAAATTGTCTGGCAGTTCGGACATGTGGCAAATAACTACATTGAGGTTTATGGTTTAGAATTATCGGAAGGACATAGCTTCATTGATAAAAATCAAACTAACGATGCCGCAGGTTTTATTCTTAATGAAACAGCCGTAAATATGATGGGCCCGAATTCCCCAATCGGAAAATATTTCTCTTTCAAGAGTTATGAAGATAATATTGTCCCAACACCCCATGAGGGGTTAATAATCGGAGTTGTAAAGGATTTTCATAACTCCTCCCTATATGAATCGGTTGCCCCAATGATTTTGATTCATAATCCGCAGATGTTGTATTCACTTTCTGCCCGGATCGACGCTGGCTCCAATGAAAGAGCCATTAACCTATTAAAAAACAAATGGCGGGAATATGCGCCGGAATTTCCTTTTGAGTATAGTTTTGTTGATGAGACACTGGATAATTTTTATGGAACTGAAAAGAGACTTGGTGCAATTTTTGCATGGTCAACCTGGCTGGCGATCTTTATATCATGTTTGGGTTTATTTGGATTGGCATCGTTTGCGGCCGAACGAAGAAAAAAAGAAATTGG
>JAAERC010000085.1 GCA_024230695.1 Candidatus Zixiibacteriota bacterium | reverse complement strand
GATTTTAACATCGGTTGACAAAGTGATGCTTAATTTTGGCAAGGACAATGAAAAAGCGATTGACAGTATGACTGTTGCCGAAGCAGAGCAGTATCTTGCTGACGGACAGTTTCCTCCCGGTTCTATGGGACCAAAAGTTAAGGCCGCTATTCAATTTGTTAAAAATGGCGGAAAAGAGTTAATAATTACTTCTATCGAAAATGCCGGTAAGGCTCTTCGTGGCGAATCCGGAACAAGGATAACTCCTAATTGATTATGTGTACTATCTCAGATACGGTTGTTACTGATATATTACAGCAGGGACATATATATGAAGTTGGTGGAGCGGTACGTGACCGCCTTCTGAGTCAGTCAATTGAAGCCAAAGACAGGGATTATCTGGTTTGCGGTATTCCTTATAGTAATCTTTCCAGACTATTAAAAAATTATGGTAAGGTCGATCTTGTCGGTCGTTCCTTTGGGGTTATAAAATTTACGCAAAAGCGGAATAGTGATCCCTATACATTTGATATTTCTCTTCCTCGAAAAGAACATTCAACCGGAGTTGGGCATAAGGATTTTGAGGTTTTATTTGATCCTGGGTTAAGTGTTGAGGATGATCTGACCAGACGCGATTTTACAATAAACGCAATGGCTTTTTCTCTGGATAATAAAAAATTAATAGACCCGTTAAACGGTCAGCTTGATCTCGAGAAAAGACAAATTAGAATGGTTTCAGATCAGGCTTTTCCTGAGGATCCTTTACGGATGTTGCGCGCTATTCAATTTGCGGCGAGATTAGATTTTTCAATTGAGCCAAAAACATTAAAAGCTATTAAGAAAAATGCTTCTTTGATCCAATCGGTTTCGGTTGAGCGAATAAATGAAGAATTAAATAAGCTATTAGTTCGGGCCAAGGAACCATCGGTTGGTTTTCGACTGATGCAGGAAACCGGCCTATTAAAAGAGG
>JAAERC010000084.1 GCA_024230695.1 Candidatus Zixiibacteriota bacterium | reverse complement strand
TCAGCTATAGGACAACACAGCCCAGTTCGGGATTGATACCGCCTTTATACTTATAATTTATCAAAAATACAACATCAAGAATATCAATTATACAATCGACATTAGGATCGGCGAGTGGAGGAGTAGTCGGCGCCGCCCCGCCTTTATATTTGAAATTTATTAAAAATACAATATCAAGGATATTTACATTACTATCATCATTGGCGTCACCGGGCCAGCCAATTCCCTCATTAACCGTTAAGGAATATTCACTTTCATAAAAGTATGAACTATAAGAGTCATCAACGCGGACGGTAAAAACAAAATCACCAAATTCATCCGGAGCTCCTGATATTATTCCGGTTTGCGAGTCAAGCAATAATCCTGATGGAAGGACGCCATCAATAATTTGAAAAACATTATTGCCAGAACCGCCGCGACAAATAAGCGTATCAAGATATTCATCATATTCATCAGCCGTATCAAGTGGAAATTGAAGAAGACTATAACTCCAGGGTATATTAAATCCCTTATTTAATATCCAATTCTCAGGATCGACAATGACACTGTCTGGAATTTCTGACATGTTAAACATAAACGATTGTCTCATGGAATCATTAAAAACAGTAGTATCTAAGATAACCTCATCGTTGGCAAAAAATCTTAGTTCAACCGGCATATCAAAGACATCGGGACCATAGGTTTGTGTCTGGAGGAGCTTGTAACAGATCCAATATGAACCATCACTTAAGTCCGGTTCAGCATAAAAAGTACTAGTATAAACAGGATATAATATTCCATATACCCAATCATTAAAAAATTCATTTAATTC
>JAAERC010000083.1 GCA_024230695.1 Candidatus Zixiibacteriota bacterium | reverse complement strand
TGGAAAAACTCGGGATACTTTTCAATTGTAAATTCCAATACTTCGGCGGCATCATCAATTCGATCCTGACGCATAAATTCCTGATAAATCCTGACAGCATTAAACCCAAGAGTCAACATAACGCCGGTGGCATTACCATCCCGATATATATTCGGATCATTAAGACCATCAAAACGATACACTTCCTTGAACAGCCTAAATCCTTCGTCGGCGTCGATCAATCTTTCCGGCGGATTTTTTGACATCTCATATAAAACACCTTTGGCATAGGCCAAACTGCGCAGATTTAAAGGAGATTCGGCATACGGCTCCGATGAAAACAGAATAGGTGTTTTCCAGTTATTTTCTAAAATAATTTCATCAACCATCATATCCTGCAACTTAACAGTCCGACCCTCAAATGGTAACGGCAATAGATAGGTCATCCGTTTTCTGGCTCTATCTTTAAATGGTTTTTTGGGTCGAGGAAATACAGTTCCATTCGTTTCCAGCGGATGCCAGAGGATCTGATCTTTGGTCAAAGGAATAGGAACATCATATTGATTTTTCATTTGCCAGACATACCAATCGGTATTAATAAGCGAAAGATTTACAACTCTGACATCGCGTCTGAAATTATAAACTTCCTGAAGACACCAGAGCGGAAAGGTATCATTATCTCCGGCAGTAAATAAAATCGCATCCTTTTCACATGATTCAAGGATGTTATGGGCATAGACATAAGGATAATAATGATTGGAGCGATCGCAGTAATAATAATTATGCGACAAAGTAACAACCGGCAAAAGAACCAGCAGTGACATAACAAGAAGCGCGGGTTTCTGATACTGTTTTAAACTGGCTTCGGTTGTTTTTTTCCGTACCAGTTCCATAAGTGCCGAGACACCAAGTCCCATCGCCAATCCAAAATATATAAACGCCGGAGTGAAGAAATAATCACGGTTCCTCACCTCAAGGTAAGCATCACCGGTCGCCGGATTAAATTTTACTCCATCTGCAAAATTCATGTACAGCACAAGCCCGATTGAGCTTAATAAGAGGAAGATTAAAAATGGATACCCGATTTCTATTTTTTTCTTGATTGAGAACCAAACACCAACCAAACCAAGAATA
>JAAERC010000082.1 GCA_024230695.1 Candidatus Zixiibacteriota bacterium | reverse complement strand
TACCAATGTAAAAAAATGTGCTCTTCAATAGGAAGGCCCAACCCCAATATATTGTGGTGAGCCTAAAACCCAAAATCTAAGCGCTTATAGACAAATTAAACACCTTTTTACTACGTCGAATTTCTACTATCCATCCAATACTTTTCTTATGGTTTGAGCAAGTTCACTCTTTACTATTGGCTTCATGAGGATTCCTTTAATTCCGATCTTTTCTGCAATTTCAGGAGTCACTTTATTACTGAAACCAGTACTCAGTATAATCGGGGTATTCGGTCGAATTTTTAATATCTCTGAGGCTAATTTATCACCAGCCATATTTGGCATTGCCAGATCAGATATAACGACATCAAACTTGCCATAATCATTACGAAATGCTTCAAGTGCTTTAACACCGTTAGAATATGGGGTAACTTCATATCCCAAACGTTCCAGCATTTTTCTTTCCATGTTGATGATACTTTTTTCATCATCTACAAGCAATATGTGTTCAGTCCCACCTTGTATTGATTGCTTCGCTTCTTCACTTTGGTCCCGGTACGTTTTTTCCAAAGGGAAATAAATACGAAATTCAGTCCCTTTTCCAGGTTCACTAAATATTTGGATACCACCATTCATACTCGTTACTATTCCATGTACAACAGAAAGCCCCATTCCAGTCCCTTTACCCTGCTCCTTTGTCGTGAAAAAGGGATCAAAAATTTGATTTCTCAATTTTTTGTCCATTCCAATGCCTTTATCAGCAATCGTCAGGCATGCAAACAAACCCGGTGTCATCTCCGAATTGATTAACCCAGATTCTCCAATTTCAACTTCTTTAAGTTTGACTGTCAGCTCTCCACCAGTATCCTCCATTGCGTGATAAGCATTTGTCGCTATATTCATTACAATTTGATGGATTTGCGTTGGATCAGCCTTAATCACACCACAATCAGGCTGGATTTCTTGGTTGATGCTAATAGTTGTTGGGATTGTGGACCGAATAAGTTTTAGAGCCTCTTTGATAATTGGCTGCAGTTTCATCAGTTTTAGCTCGCCTTTTTCCTGTCTTGAAAAAGTGAGAATCTGTTTGACCAACTCCTTTGCTCTCAAACCACTATTCAAAATCTCATTCGAGCTGTCCCTTAAAGGGCTGTCATTGGGAATATCTTCCAACAACATCTCTGCATGCCCCACAATTGGAAATAGAATATTGTTAAAATCATGGGCAATACCGCCAGCAAGAGTGCCAATGGATTCCATCTTTTGTGATTGCTGGAGTTGGGCTTCGAGCCTTTTATATTCGGTTATATCTGTAAAGGTTGTATAAACCTGGTGGGGATTCTTTTCTCCTGGTCTTATTGTTGGGATTGAATTAATTCTTATCCAACAATTTTTTTCCTCATCTGGATGAAAGACTCCCATCACCGCATCATGAACTGGTTGACCTGTTTTTAAGGAAACCATAGCAGGATGTTTTTCACCTGGAAAATCTGATCCATCCTCATGAATAGCCTTCCAACGAGGGTCTGTAGAAACGCGCCCTTGCATCTGATCAATTGTTAATCCTAAAATTTTTTCTGCAGCAGGATTGGCCGATATTATTTTCCCATCTGCATCCTGATAAACTACACCCTGGACCATAGTCTCAAATAAAGTGCGGTGTTTTCTTTCACTTTCTATAAGTTTTTTTTCTGTTTGTTTGCGATCCGCAATTTCTTTTGTAAGATCTGCTGTTCGTTCACTGATTCTATCTTCTAAACCTTTTTGAATTTTTTGCAGAGCTTTTTCAGCTTGGGCACGATCACTTATATCCACCGATACAATGATGATATATTCAATTTGATTTTTATCATCCACAACTGGGACGAGAGTGGAGTGGAACCACACGGGATTTCCATTTATATCAAATACTAAACCATCCTGCTCGATAATCTCATTGGTTGCCTTAACTTTTTGCAGATTTTTAATCATCTGATTGTTGAAAGATTCAGGATAAAAATCAAATGGATATGGCTTTCCATAAAATGATGTAATATCATCAATTTTAACCGCCCTAATACCGGCAGAACTCATGTATTGCAGATTAAAATCAAGATCGATTATCTTTGTACAAACAGGAGACTTTTCAAGCAAGGCTTCTAATTTTTGTGTACGTTCAAACACTTGCTTTTCCAACTGACGATTTATTCTTTTAACCGAATAGATTTTGAACCAAGTAATTCCAAAAATCAAACTCACAGCAAGCAATAACAGTATGCCTTTAAACCAATATGTTTTCCACCATGGCGGGCTGACTATGATTGTAATTGTCTTTCCTTTTTCATTCCAGATACCATCATTATTTGATCCTTTTACATGAAATGTGTATTCACCCGGATCAAGACTGGTATATGTAGCAGTTCGGTTATCACTGCCGGTATATCTAAAATCTTTATCAAATCCTTTCATTTTGTATGCATATTGATTCTTTTTTGAATTCCTGAAATTCAAGGCAGTAAAGTCTATACTGAACACATCTTGATCGTGCTTCAGCGAAATTTGACTGGTCTGATTTATGTGGTGCTTTAAAATAGAGTCATTTCCAACCGACACCGATTGGTTGAAAAGCCGGAAATCAGTGAGAATAATTTTTGGAATAAACGCGTTGTCTTTTAGGTCATTTGGATTAAAGACATTAAAGCCGTTTGCTCCCCCGAAAAATAGTTCACCCGCCTCATTTTTATATGCCGAGTGCATAAAAAAACGGTTTCCCTGCAACCCATCGTGTCGATCATAGTTACGAAACGATTCATTTTGAAAATTTAATTTTGACAGCCCTTTGTCCGTACTGATCCATAAGTCACCGTTGTTATCTTCTAAAATACCCGCAACATAGTTTCCCGCCAGTCCATCTTTCGTGGAGTAGCGTTTAAAAGAATGACTGTCTCTATCAAATCTGTTTAAGCCATCACCTGTACCTATCCAAACATTGTTTTGGCTGTCTTCATATATGGCTTGAATCATATTCGAGCTTAAACTTTTTGGATCAGCCATGATATGTTTAAAATTGGTAAAGCGTTCCGTCTCAGGGTTGAAATAGCTCAAACCTGCCTCGGTACCCACCCAAACAAGACCTTTAGAATCTACGGATACGACTGTAGACCAGTTGGAAACAATCCCTTCCGGGTTCTTCGAATTAAAGGGATAATGGGTAAATGTTTCCGTCTTGAGATCAAATTTATCCAGACCTGACAGATAGGCAGCAATCCATAAAACGTCTCTTTTCTCATCCACAACCAGATCATAAAGGGGGTCACAGGCTGGTGTATTCAAATTGTCAGGATCATGTTTATAGTGAATAAATGTTTTTTTTGAAGGCACAAATCTGTTCAATCCCGCCCCGTGGGTAGCGATCCACAAATCCCCATGCTTATCCTGGTCTATGGCCCAGATGTCATTATCGCTGATGCTGTTTGGATCACTGTCATCATTCTGATAGTAAGCAATGCCATCACGTGTTTTGTTTAGCTGGTTAAGTCCTCCACCACCTGTTCCTATCCATACCGAGCCATCTGGCTCCTGATAAATACTGCGCACCTTATGATTGCGAAAGTCTTCAGCTTTGCCTGGATCACTTCGATAATACCCAAATTGATATTCACCCGGGTCATATTTGTCTATGCCATCGTAAGTTGCTACCCATATGGCACCAGCGGTATCTTCATAGATGCTCATGATAATGTCATTGTTCAGGCTGTAAGGATCTTTAGGATCATGCTGATAATGAACAAAAGTTTCCTGCTCAGGATCAAAACGATTTAAGCCACCCCCGAATGTGCCAAGCCATAGCAATCCAGAATTATCTTCATGAATAAAGGTTACAGTATTTGAGCTCAGACTGTTCGGGTCAGCCTTATCATGTTGATAGCTGGTAAATGTCTCTGTGTCAGGATCAAGCTTGTTTAATCCCTTTTCCGAGCCTATCCAGATTTGGTTACGGCTATCTATAAAAACACCCCACAGATTATTATTACTTAAACTATTATGGTTACCTTGAATGTTTTTATAATTTGTAAATGTTTCTGTTTCAGGATCAAATTTGTTCAAACCACCACCGTAAGTAGATATCCAGAAAATCCCCTGATCATCTTCGCTCACTCTTGATACGGTATTGTGGCTTAAACTGTTTTGATTTTTTGGATCGTGCTGATAATGTATAAAAGTTTTTGTTTTCGGATTCAACTTGCTCAGACCATTATCGGTAGCTGCCCAGACAAATCCTTTACTGTCAACAAAAAGCGACCATACATTATTACTGACTATGCTTTGTGCATTGTCTTTTTCGTGAGAATAGTTGGTGAATTTGTCCAATTTGGGGTCATATTTACTGATGCCATCTCCCCAGGTCGCAATCCATAAAGCACCCGTTTCATCTTCATGTATCCAATGCGCGAAATTCCCAGTCAAGCTGTTCAAATGATCCGAATCATGATCATAAAAATAAGAAATAACACGCAAGCCATCATATTTATTCAAACCATGTTTAGTACCAAACCACATAAATCCCAAAGTATCCTGCATGACAAACAGCGTCTCATGATGTGTAAGCCCATCCTCAACAGTCAAATGTTTGAATTTGATATTGTTCTCATTTTGATTGAACATTGACTCTGCTGTTGCCGAATGTGTTAAAAGAACCAATAACAGAAATGTTCCATAAATTTTAATGAATGGTTGTTTGCTCACTTTCTAATCTCCATAATTCTTACTTTTTTTAATTCAAAAAGTAGTATGATGGTTATCATTGGCTAAGATACTACAAAAAGCAAATTAAAACAAAAATATCTGCCGTATTTTATGAATTTACTCGCGAGTAATTATGGTATAAGCTGTCGCTTTTTCTTCCGATCACCAACCCCAATATATGGTGTTGCAGTCATATTCTGAACTCAGGGGTTGAAAATCAACTTAATTAGAGATAATCACTCCCGGTCAGGAAATGCAAGTGTAAATTAATT
>JAAERC010000081.1 GCA_024230695.1 Candidatus Zixiibacteriota bacterium | reverse complement strand
TAAGAAAATTTAAGGTATTTAAAAGATAGTAATAATGAATGTAGCCACTACTGATCCTAAGCAGATAATAAAAGAAGCTAACCGTTGCCCTGTTTTCAAAATCAATTTAAAAGGGCACTTTGTTAATGTCGATGATCTTACCTCTGAATTGATTGGTCTTCCGGCCGAAAGCCTTTTTGGGCGAAACATAAAGGAATTTTTAGATAAAGAATCCTTTAACGGTCTTTCTCAAATAATCCAACATGGAAATCGTTTTGATGCTTGTTATGAAGCAATCGAAATAAAAATTATAAATAACGAAAAAAAACAGCATAAAGTTAACGCGATTGTTTCCTTAAATTTTATTGCGGGAAACCCCGCAAACTATCAAATAATATTATTAAAATATAATCAAACCAAAAAATCTGATGATAAAAAATATAATTTAGATTGTACTCTTAAAAAGCTATACGAATTATCATTTGATTTCGCGCGTAATCCGGATTGGAAAAAGCTTTCTGATTTACTAATTAATAGTATTAAAATCAACCAGGTTGGAATCTATAAATACAGCGATAAAACTTTATTTTTATTAACGGAATCATCAAAACAGAAGAAAAAAAGTAATGTCGATTTATCCAGGACAAATGAAGATCATTTAAAAGTTGTTACTAATAAGCAATCTAAGACTTTGGATCTAAAAGATAATGGCCTTGAATATTCCTTCCCGTTAGTAATCAATGGCTTCTGCTGGGGCCTATTAAGATGTATTGTTGAAAATAATTTGTCTGAATTAGATTCTGCTCTTGCTATTATCGCCGGATATATTGGTCCCGCGTTTGGGGCAGATATTAGTGATAACGCAAAGAACGAAAAAAAACAGAAGATTGAGAAAAGTGAAAATAAAACTGTTGATATACAATTAAACTTCTTTGATATCTTAAAAATGTTTGGTTGTACTATTATTAGCTTTGATACATCTGGAGATGTTATTTCCAAATATACTGACTTGCCTGATAAAAACCATTTTCTTGCAGGTTGCTCTACTTCTAATGAACTAATAGACAAATTAAGTGCTTTTGAGCTTATCGGTTTTTCTGATAAAGAATGTTTCGAATTAACATTATCAGATGAACACCCTGTTATATTTCCCGATCTTGGTTTAATAGGGGATGAGAATAAGTTTTACCTTTATAAGATATTAAAAACCAAAGAGATTTCGGACGGATTGGCTGAAAACACTATTATTTTATTCCCCGAATTTGATAATTCAATTGGTCGCAACAGCACTAACAAATTATTAGAAATGTTTCTGGAGACATCATCTATGTTTTTAGAACCTATTGATAAATGTGCCGCCAAAATGGCCGGGCAGTTTTATCCCCGATTAAATAAGGATGGCCGCTTCTATCTGGATACTATTCAGGACAATTGCTATGTTCTATTTAAAACTATTAATAGATTCAAGCAATTATGTCAGATCATTAATAAGAAAGAAAATCTCGTAGAAATTAATATTACAGACGTTGTATCCAGAACGATAAAAGAATATCTGAATATTGAAAATAATATTAAAATAAAGCTTGAGAATTCTGGCCAGATATTTTTGATGGCTGATAGCGGCCGAATAACAAAATCTCTTTATGCCATATTTACCGGCTTGATCAATCAAACTATTTCTAATGAAAAACCGACTATTAGTTTGAAAGTGTCAACTGAAACGAAATATTGTAAGATACAAATAAACTCATACGGAACGCTGGAAAACAGTTTTAAACCCGAAAATGCCCTTGAAGCGCTAACTTCAATCAGGGAAACTCCTGTTTCAGGTCTATCAGTTTTAGAGAATGAATTGCCAATGGCTCGCTTATTAATTGAATCGATGGGTGGGCAGATGGAACTTTCCCAAATAGCAAACAATAAGGTATCAATTGATCTCAAGTTACCCTCGGCAAGGTAGAAAAATGAAGACAATCACAAAAGACAGTAAGCCATCAAGTGTCGATAAAATTCCCAATGAGAAGGAATTAAATCTAAATAGTAGTCGCAAAATTACACTCACCAGAAACGGTGAAAAAAAATCGTTTCCAAAAGACAATACTGATATTGCAACCGCTATGGCCGCGACTCTTTGTCATGAGATCAACAATCCATTGATGACTATCAGTGCGGTTACAGAAGTTTTGCTAAATAATCATAAAGATCTGCCAGCGGATGTTATTGATAAAATCAATACTGTTTCAATCGCGGCAGAGCGGATCAGAAAAGCGACCCATAAATTAATCGGCCTGGATTCTCTAAAATATTGCGATACCGCCGCCAGCAAAATGATATTTACAGATGATCCTGATGTTGAGTCTTTGAAATAATTTGCTTGACATAAATTCTAATGACAATATATTAGGTCAGCTTTTGGGGCCGTAGTTCAGTTGGGAGAACGCTTGACTGGCAGTCAAGAGGTCAGGGGTTCGAACCCCCTCGGCTCCATTATTTTTATCTCCGTAAATTATTATAACTTTATCTTGTATTTTTAAATTGTATCTACACCATATGATATTCTTCAATAATGTTATTACAAATACTTAATAGTCTCGAATTGGTTTGTTGGCAAGATATAATTGATTAGAGTATGTAATGTTGGCAGTAAGTTTGGATTTACTTCTTTGAATAATCTAAATACTTTTTGCCTTTGTCGGTCAGGTTATAATAGGTATGATTGCGGTGTTTGATCCATTTATTTTTGGCAATACCTTTGCGATATTGGATCATTAGTGCTTTAACCCGTTCAATTATATTCATACTTCTTAGTTTTTTATGCGAATCAAAAACCGCCTTTTTGTCAACGCTGAGCATCGCGGCGACTTTTAACGAATAATCGACACCATAGATCTTATGATGATTCATCACGAGGAAATCGATTTCATCAAGTTCTTTATAATCAGACTCTGGAGCAAAAACATCGGTAGTGATTATGTCCGGCCAATCAAGTGTCACCAATCGCGATTGATCTGTATTGCCAACATTGGGGCATTCCGATTTATGCACTTTGATAAAATTATCAAAACTATAATACCCGGTAATAGAATCGCCTTCAGTCGGGTTACAGCATTTAGCCAATGTGTAATCTTCTTTGAGTTTCATATAATACAATGTATCGCTTGATTTTTATTAAATCTTAGCATACATTTGCCCCTAATAACTTTGGATACAATATAAATGAATGAGTCTTTGATTACAAGTCCTTTGGGGGTGCTGGCAATTCTTGCCGGAGTTACCTCATTTTTCTTTTTTCTTGAGAAAAAAACATCATGGAAAGTATTTAACTTTTTCCCTCCGTTGCTTTTTATCTATACGGTTCCGGTGATATTTTCCAATTCCGGTTTAATAGTCAACGAATCCCCTGTTTATAGTTTCATGGGGGATACGGTTCTTCCGATGTTTCTGATTATTATGCTTCTTGACGTTGATGTCAAATCGGCTATTAGAGTTATGGGTAAAGGAATTTTTGTGATGCTGTTTGGGACGGTTGGTGTGATAATCGGAGCACCGATTGCTTTTTTTCTTGTAAAAAGCGGACTTGGACCTGAAGCATGGAAAGGGTTCGGCGCCTTGGCCGGAAGTTGGATCGGTGGAACCGGAAATATGGCGGCAGTCAGCGAAGGTTTAAAAACACCGGGAGAGGCATTTGGATTGGCGGTTATTGCCGACAATGTTGTTTATTTGATCTGGTTGCCACTAATGCTTAGTTCAAAAAGTATTACAAAATGGTTTAGCAAATTCGCCAAAGTAGACAAAAACAGAATAGAGATGCTTGAGAAAACCTCGGGTGAATTGAAAAAAGATAAAGGTGAACTCGAGATGCGGCATCTTTTATATTTGTTATTTTTTGGTTTGTTTTTCGCATGGTTGGCCGGGAAGCTGGCTGGATATATGCCGACAATTCCACCAGTACTGACAGCAAGTTCATGGAAAATATTATTAGTCACGACATTTGGAATCGGGCTGTCAATGACCAAAGCCCGGTATATTCCTGGTAGTCATCAGTTGGCAATGGCGCTGATTTATTTGTTTGTTGCGAATATGGGTGCTCGCGCTAATATCAGTAATCTGGCCGATCAGGCGCCCTGGTTTATTTTTGGGGCCTACATCTGGATTTTTATTCATGGGGCATTCTGCATTCTCGGCGCAAAATTATTCAAAGTTGATATTCATTCAACTGCGATTGCCAGCGCAGCAAATATCGGCGGGGCGGCATCCGCTCCGGTTGTAGCGGCCTATCATAATGAAAAACTTGTCCCAGTCAGTATTTTAATGGCTTTGATTGGTTATGCGATTGGTACCTATGGTGCTTTTGCGGCCGCTTGGTTATGTTTTCTTGTCTCGTAAGAACTGTACTATCTCAAATAATATAAATATGGGAGGTTATTATGCCTTGTCTTGAAATATCTGTTCCTAAATTAGATACTAACATCAAATCAGTTTTAGTTGAACGGCTGACAAAAGCATATGTCGATAGCACTGGATTAGAAGCCAGAATATTTGGAATTCGATTTTTTGAGTATTCTATTGGTGATTCGGCTAATGAGGGCGTTTTGTGGGATGGAAGTAATGGAAAACCGTATCATCATTTTATTTTTAATGGGCCCAAATTGAGTTTTAAGGCTAAACAAAAATTAGTGGTTTCTATGACTGAAGCTTATACAAGTACGATAAATAATCCAAACTGGAAACCGGTATTTTTTATAAATGAATATTCATATGATAATATTGGCGCCGAAGGAGAGATATTATCGGGTAGGGAAGATGGTAAATTCGCCAACCGAAAATTCTATTTTGAAATGAAAGACTAATAATTAGGATAAACTATGTTTCACAGTATTAATAAAAATATTCAGGCAAGAATGTCTTTTTTGGAAAAGCTGGATGCCGATGACAGAATTGATGGCACCGAACGGATAAAACGACTTCGGCAGATACCTTCAGAGACGGGTAAATTTCTCGCGATAATGGCCTCAATGGCTCCATCGGAGAGAATAATAGAAATTGGAACTAGCGCCGGATATTCAACCTTATGGCTGACTCTGGCGGCAAAACTAAAAAATCAAAAAGTAATTACTTTTGAATTATTGAAAGAGAAAATAGTTTTGGCCAAAGAGACTTTTCGCTTGGCTGATGTGGAAGGAACTATTGAACTTATAGAAGGTGACGCCAGAAATCTTTTAGAGAATTATTCTGATATTTCGTTCTGTTTTCTTGATGCTGAAAAGGAAGATTATAATAATTATTATGATATAATTATTCCAAAGTTGGTGGCTGGCGGGCTACTGATTGCCGATAATGTTATTAGTCACAAGGAGGCCTTGGAGCCGTTTATAATTAAGGCGCAGGAAGATAACAGGGTTGATGTTTCGATAGTGCCGATAGGCAAAGGCGAACTTATTTGCCGGAAGATCTAACTGATAATTCAGGAGGGAATATGACAAGATACAAAGCCAATTATGTGTTGATAGTTGCATTGGCGTTTTTATGTCTATCTGCGACTCTGTTCTGCTCCAAGTCTAACAATTCGGTTGGCGACGATAATGGCATCGATCCGGTTATGGGCGATAGTCTGATTGCTAATCATATTGCTACATCTGATTTCGATGTTATACCATCGAATTATAGAAATTCAATCAGCGACAGTTTAAGAATATTTTATGGACATACATCGCATGGTAGTCAAATTATGACTGGATTGGATATGATCGAAGCCGAAAATGCAAATTATATCCAGCCGACCATTCATGAGATCAGTGATGATCTTGGACATAATGGTGATACATCATGGGTTCCTCCGACAAGGGTCTGGCTGAATGCAAATCCTGATTATAATATAGTGATGTGGTCGTGGTGTGGCGGTTGCTCGGACAATAATACGGCGGGTATCAACGCTTATCTGACGGCCATGAATCGGTTAGAGGTTGATTACCCTGATGTGGTCTTTATTTATATGACCGGTCATCTTGATGGATCTGGGATTGATGGCAATCTCTATGCCAGTAATAATCAAATTCGTGAATATTGCGCCGTCAATGACAAAGTCTTATTTGATTTTGCTGATATTGAAAGCTATGACCCTGATGGGATTTATTATCCAGATGAAAGTGATGGCTGCGGCTGGTGTACAACATGGTGTGCTTCGCATGATTGCGAGAGTTGTGGCGGTTGCGCACATTCGCATTGTTTTAACTGTTATCAGAAGGGTAAGGCATTCTGGTGGCTGATGGCTCGTTTACTTGGCTGGGACGGCTATGGTCCATGATATTTTAGAGATTGTTTAAATTGGTGTATTTTGGCTATCAACACTTGCATGTAAATTAAAAATTTTGTATTTATTACTTCTATGAAAAACATAAAACAATTGGTTCACAGATTATTTACTGACC
The DNA here is from genome assembly GCA_024230695.1 of Candidatus Zixiibacteriota bacterium. Next base: position 2,089 of record JAAERC010000081.1, on the reverse strand, counting down.
GGAATTTATATATTTTTGCGATTGTAGCACTGATACCGGGAATAATCCTCCGTTTTTATGATCTCAATATTGACCCGCCACAATTTTTTAGTGGAGTAAGTCAGGCGCTTCTAACAGATCCATATAATCTGACCAGTTTTGCTCGTAATAAAATCCTGTTTGATCAATGGGATATTTTTGACTATCCGCGTTGGATAGCCTTCAAGTATTCACTTTCATCGGCGTCAGGGTATCTATTATTTAATCTTTTAGGTATCTCCCGGGTAGTTGCGAATCTATCAGCCATACTATTGAATCTGGGTGGTCTTTTCTTCTTTATCTTTGGCTTAAAGCGAGAATCAATGAAATCGGCTGTGGTGGCAACGTTAGTTCTTATTCCTTGCATGATATTATCGGTGTATGGCCGCTATCCATTTCTTGAAAATGGATTGATATTCTTAAGTGGTCTATTGTTTTATATATTTATTCGATATTATCCGGCCAAGTGGATCATATATGTATCCGGATTTATAATCGCATTGTGTATGCTTTCGGGTAAGATGTTTGGGATTATCCTGATTGCTCCGATTGCGCTTATTATATTTGTTGAAAATCGAAAAGAGTTTTGGAAACAGATCATTATTATTATTTCATCATTATCAATATCAATAGTGCTTCTTTCAATTCTATACTATGGCAAAGATATAGCTTTTGTTTACACATATTTGCAGGAGCAGACAGTCGGGATGTATGGAGTGCCGGAGGCATTAACATCGCCGCTTCGATTGTTCGAGAATATGTTCACATTCGGATCAGGAACAAATCTATATTATTTTTCACCTTTTATTACAGTATTACTTTTTATAGCCTGCTTATCATTGATTTTAAGATCGGGACATTCTGATAAATGGCTGAAGAATAATCGGTACATTTTATTCTGTATCGGATGGTTGGTCGCCGGTTATCTATTATTGATGTTCCCAAATTATCGACCATTGCGGTATCAGTTATTTTTGATAATTCCTATGGCCGGAATAATAGCGGTTGCCTTAACATCGAAAATAACTGAATACAAAAAAGTAAAATTTAATCGAGCAAGATTGATTCTGCTAATATATTTGGTATGCTTTTTTGCGTTCCAATTTGTAATTATTACTATGATTGGTTCCAATTCATTGACCCTGACAGTCTGGGTAATTATTATATCTATAGTACTTGCGGGACTTATTTTATCTCTTTGTTTTATTTATAGAGATAAAGCTCTTAAGATATTTCATCATAAAGGCATTTTGCTAACGCTGTTATTATTAACTTCTGTTTGTTATCAGTACTATTGGAGTATCAGCTGGTTTAAATATGGTACATACACTTTTCAGAATGCCAATAAAGAGTTAAAACAGAATATTGGAGAGAACGCTGTTATCGCCGGTCCTTATTCCCAAAGCCTGACCGCTGATAATGATTTTAAGTCTTTTATTTATATGTTTGGAATGGCGTATAAGGACAAAACTCTCTTTAATAAGTTTCCTTTTACACATCTTGCTATGGATGCCAGCAACTACAGTATTGCGAGTATTGTATATCCCCAGCTTAAAACTTCGTCGGAGATAGCCAAATATTGGATACGTGATGTTGAAGTATCAATATTAAGGCTTGATAGAGAAGAGATGGGTCTGAAACCTGTTTCATATCAATTAAGTGACTATGAAAAGGCGATTAATTTTCTGACTCAAACTGAATTGGATAGTGCTTATTATTACCTTGATAGATTTGTAAAAACATATCCAGACAATCGTTCGGCATTGACATTGATGCCGGAGGTTTTAATTATGCGTGGTTTTACTGATCGGGGATTCGCGCAAATTCAGGATGTGATGAAGCAATTTCCGAATGACTTCTCTGTTTTTCTGAAATGCGGATTTCTTTATTATCGAGCCTATAAGATCACTAATTCCGAATCATATCGGATTCAATCAGACATAGCTTTTAAAAGAGCTGTTGAGTTAAATCCTTACTTTGAAAAGCAGATTCCATATATTAAGGAACAGCTAAATCCAAAAGCAGATCCAATTCCAGTCCCGAATTCTTGATTTTTGAAAACTTCCAGATT
>JAAERC010000080.1 GCA_024230695.1 Candidatus Zixiibacteriota bacterium | reverse complement strand
TACCTTTTTTTAAGAGAAAAATTGCACCTTCATTATTTGACTTTACACCAGATGGTGTTGCTATTTCATACTCACCAATTTGGCATACATTGGCTTTACGTGTCCATTCTAGCCTCATTAATTTCAGGGCAAATACATCTTCATCTGATTCGGCGCCTGAAATATCCCTTATTTCACAAATATTCTCAGCAATTACGGGACCAGCAATTACGGGACCAGCAATTAACAAGATTAGCACTAGGTTGATTACTTTTCGCACAGTCCTATCCTTTACCCCTAACGATTACATAACCCGTCCAGCGGATAAATGGCACGCTGCACGGGTTACCGATAAACTGCAACGAAGCCGCTAACCATAATTCAACCACCGATCTAGCTGGTCGGGTTGATGTTCTTGTTAGCGATTTACGATATTTGCCTTACTATAAAATCATGTCGGTCTTGTATGTGCGTTTCTTTGAATGCCCCTTTAATCGACTGCCTTAAAAATACTTCTAAGTCTTTCTGAGTTAATAGCATTATTAAACCAGACTGATTCTTATTAGCTACATTTGAAATATGACGAAAATACTGAGATTTTAATTCGTTGCCGCGGAAAGCAATAATTCCAAAGCGCCCAAATGTATCACTTAAATAATAGCTTACTTGATGAAAGTCATCTGAGTGAAGATCGTCATAGTTTTTACACTCCCAAACAACTTGCGTTGCTCCGTATTTGTTTCGGACCATTTCCCAAAAGCCATCAGTAGCTCTATTAGATGCTATCCAGTCTCGAATTGAGCAACCATCTACTGTTCTTTCTTTTGGCTGAATATTCGTTAAAGACCTAAAGAAGCATAATTTAATTACTTGACCAACTAATTCTTCGAACCTGCTTGCACCCGAAGTGCCCTTAGGAAGTTTCTTTAGCTCTTCCAACGTTTCTTGTAAAATTCTTGTATATTCATCAAATTCAAAGCTTTCAGGTAGATCTTCTAAAAGCCCTTCATTTTTTAAAATCGTCTCATCATTGAGATCCTTTAAAATAATATCTCTGAGGTTTAACGCCTCATGGTAGGTAGGGTGAACGACCAGTATCGAACTATTATCAAGAATAGGCTTTGCATTTGAATCTTTACTTGAGTCTTTATATTCGATTGTGCTTTTTCTCTTTATTCCAATAAATCCAATACCGTACAAGAGCTCGATAAACCGAAATGGCACGGTGTAGTCGTAAAACCAACTCTTACAATGATTGACAATTGGCTCGCTAACCATTAGTTTTTGAATAAAGTCCTCTGTAGCGTGTATCGTAAATTCTTTTCCTAGCCCATAAAAATATTCAAGAACCAGTCTAATATTTGGGAAGTTCTCCGCATACTCATCACCTAAATCCTTTAGCCTGCTAGTGCTATATCTTTTTGCAGCACTTGCAAGGTCATCTTCCGTTATCTTACTGTTACCATGGCTTACTGCTGAGTCGATGGCATAACTAGTGAGCATCAATGCATCTCTTGGCCTATGTTGGCATAGGTTCATCACTGATGACATCGTCACTTTCTCTTGACCTTCCTCAAAGAAATAGCTCCAAGCTTCACCGCCTAATTTCGGTTTTGTGTTGAATGGCTTAACTAAGCGGCGCTCAATCAATTCAATTAGTTTTTCCGATGTCCAATTCAAAAATACCACTGAGGTTTCAAGTCTTGAAAACTCATTATCTATCGACCTTATGCGGTCATAAATATTTTCCCTAATAAATACGTATGGTTTTACGCAATCAATTGATGCGATAAGACGAACTGCAGCATGCATGAGCGCCATTAGGGTAATTATCGCTGAATCAGATCCATCCCATGATTCGTCTAGTCGATCAATAAGAACAATATAGTCGTAAGAGCCATTGTTTGAAATATTATTCGCTTCCGATATAAGTTCCTTGCTTCGCTTTATTTGCCGAAGCCATAATTTATCATTTTTATTGGTGTAGGCTTCAAATATTTCTTGGGTTAAGTTTAAAACTCTTTGATCAAAATCACAGTCCTCAATTAGCCCCCTTTCTCTTCTTATTGCTGGTGGTGCCTTATCGAAGTTTAGTAGGTTATTTTCATACCAAGCCTTAATTACTTCATCTATCAATGCTCTTTCCATGGAATGCATTAAAGATTTGAACGGCCGCTGTCTAGTATCAATGAACTCCTCTTGTTTTAATGGTAATTCTAATAAATCAAATATCTGCGGTACAATATGGATTGTTCTGGGAAACTTTCGCTGAATTTCATATGTGATAGCTGTTTTTCCTGCTCCTCTTCTACCTACAAAAAAGCAGTCTGAGTCATCGGAATTCAACGCAGAGATTGTTGCATTAGTGGTTACAAACAAATGAGGATCAGATCGAATAATATCGTATTCTGCAAATGCCTTTCCTATTTGTATCCTATGCAAAGCGTTTTTTGGAAGTTGTATACGCCCCATATTCCCTCTCTTTGTTGATCGCTAACAACCAAGCTCAGCCGAGAGGAGCCGCATCGCGGCGACGAATCGTCTGGAGCGCCTGGTTATACGCTTAGCTTGTGACTGTATTAAATACGCTGACAGCATAAACTAAACCGTTTTTAATAGTAATATTGAGTGTTGTCATGTCGTCGTAGGGCAGATTATGTATTGGCCTTTGGTAGAACCAAGT
>JAAERC010000079.1 GCA_024230695.1 Candidatus Zixiibacteriota bacterium | reverse complement strand
ACAGTAATGGCGAAAAGAATAAAACAAACAACAATACTGCTCCTATTATCAGTTGTAATTAGTATTACATTTAATTTTATTAGCGGCCATGGTATTCCATTAGTTGGTAATTGGCCGACCTCTGGAGGTTCCGAGGCGGCTGTTCCACCATCGGCTGAAGAGGGTGACCCGCCATTTATCTCGGTTGATGACGCGGCGGCATTGTTTCAAACGCCGGGTGTTTTATTTATCGATGCTCGTGATCCTGAAGATTTTGAAATAAATCGAGTCAGAGGGGCGATCAATATTCCTTATGATTATCTTCCTGATGATGATTATGACAGCTACTTTGCGAATCTGGCGAATGAAATCTCGCATGATACCCGGATTGTTATTTATTGTTCAGGTACTGAGTGTGAGCTGTCATTATATTTGGGCCGGGATATGGTTCAATATGGTTATCAGGATGTAAAAGTTTTTTATGGCGGTTGGAACGACTGGGTCAATGCCAAGTTGCCGGTTGAACTGGAAGATGAGGATAATGGGGATGAATAAATTATTACATAATGATTATTTGTCTTTAATAACTCGGTTGGTTGTCGGCGGGATATTTATTTATGCCTCACTTGACAAGATCGTATACCCGTCTGAATTTGCCAGGATAGTGTATAATTATCATCTTGCGCCTGGTGATCTTGTAAATCTGACAGCAATAATACTTCCCTGGATTGAGCTGATCTGTGGTCTTTCAGTGATTTTAGGTTTTTATAAAGAGGGTGGAATCCTGATTATCAGTTTCCTGATGGTCGTGTTTATCGTGGCAATTGGTATTAATGTAATACGCGGGATTGACCTTGAGTGTGGTTGTTTTACTGTTAGCTCCAGGGCCCGTGGAAGTGCTCTATCGCTTTTATATAGAGATATTGGATTATTGGCGATTTGTATTTATGCCTGGTTGAATAAATCGAAACGATTTTTTCTTTTTGGACAATAATTTTATCTATACAGAATAGTTGGCGTTATCAGAATCAACAATTCGGTATTGTTGACTTGAGTTGTTTTATGTTTAAAAAGATTGCCAATAATTGGAATTGATCCAAGCAGGAATACTTTTTGAACGGTTTCAATCTTGTTTTCTTTCATTAAACCGCCAAGCACTGCCGTTTCATTATTTTTGACAATTATGCGGGCATTAACTGATCTCTGTGATGTTATCGGTTTTTGACTGTCAATTGGCCCGGAATATCCGATAATTTCTGCCACAGATGGTTTAACATCAAGCATGATCTCATCGTTTTCGGTGATATGGGGAGTGACCTTTAAGGTAATGCCAATTTCCTCGTCTTGAAAACTAACAATATCCTGGACTGAACCACCCTCGCTGAATCGATTGATTGTTTGGATCGGTATAATAGTGGTGACCTCGATTTCAGCCTCATAATTATTCAAAGTAGTAATT
>JAAERC010000078.1 GCA_024230695.1 Candidatus Zixiibacteriota bacterium | reverse complement strand
TTTAGAAGAAGATAACGAACAAGATAAAGAAACTGTTAATATTGGGGCGGCGACAGAAGATTATTAGAACGATTGAAATAATATTTACAGCTATTTTTTGGGACTAAGCCGTATTGATTAGAATAAATAAATATCTTTCTATTTGCGGAGTAACATCTCGTCGGGGCGCCGAGCAACTTATCAAGCAAAGAAAAGTCACGATCAATGATTTGACCGTAGAGGTTTTGGGGACTATGGTCAATGAATCTGAGGATATCGTCAAAGTTAACGGTACTGAAGTCAATCCGGTTCATAAACAGATATATTTGCTTTTGAATAAACCCAAAAATGTATTGACCACTCTTTTTGATCCATTTGGTCGAAAGACCATTTTATATTATCTGAAAGGTTTGAAATCCAGGATTTATCCGGTTGGTCGTCTTGATTTTGACACTGATGGTGTTCTTTTAATGACTAACGATGGTGAGCTTGCTTATCGTTTGGCGCATCCCAAATATGAAGTAGAAAAGGTCTACCGGGCTGTGGTGAATGGTACCTTTACTCCCGATAAAGGAAAATTAATTGCCAATGGTATTAAACTTGAGGATGGTCATATCGGGCGAGCCAAGGTGAAACTTCTTAGTGAAGGCATTAAAAGTTCAAAAGTTGTTTTGGTTCTTACCGAAGGTCATAAACGTGAAGTTAAACAGCTTCTTAAGGCAGTCGGTACTCCTGTTCGTGATTTATGCCGGATCGAATTTGCCGGGTTGCGTAATGA
>JAAERC010000077.1 GCA_024230695.1 Candidatus Zixiibacteriota bacterium | reverse complement strand
TGCTTGGTATGGTTTCTGAGAAAACCAAGGGAAATTTAAATGATGAGGAAGATAAATTCCTCACCAATATTTTGCATGAATTACGATTGAACTATACTGATGAAGCCAGCCAGCCGGATCCCCAACCGGAAGAGGAATCAAAAGACGGGGAAGAAAGTAAGGATGACTCGGAACCGGAAGCCGCAAAATCGGACAATCCAGAATCGGAAAATAGAAGCGATTCCAAAGAATAAATGTTGAGAGTTAGATTCCTTTATAGGATCGGTCCTTATATAAAGCGAGAAATTTTGATTCATTTGTCTTGCCTATAATACCGCAAAACGGTATATTTATTGATTAAAATGGATTTTGAAGAATTGATGACGTTAAAAGATATAGAACAGAAATTAAAAGCAAAGTTTGGCGATAAGTTGATTTCAAATCATCCACTTAACAGACTTAATACATTTGGAACTGGTGGACCGGCAAGATTGTTTTTTGAGGCCAATAGTATAGATGAAATGGTTTCTATGTTGGTGTCCTCAAGGGAGATAGATATTCCAACCTTTTTGCTTGGAGGTGGTTCTAATATTCTGGTTTCAGATGATGGTTTTGATGGACTGGTAATCAAGAACTCGATCAAGGGGATAGAGCTTGAGGGTAACAAAATAAACTGTGGAGCCGGTGAAGATCTGCAATCTCTTGTTGATTTTGCCACTGAAAACAGCCTAACCGGTCTTGAATTTGCTACAGGTATCTATGGCACTGTTGGCGGAGCCATATATGGAAACGCCGGAGCATATGGAACTGAAACCGGCGGTGTTTTACAGTCGGCGCAACTGGTTGACAGGCAGGGAGATATTAGAATTGAAGAGAATGCGTATTTCAAGTTTGGTTATCGCGATTCGATTCTGAAAAAGACCAGGGAGACTGTTGTGACGGCAAAATTTGCACTAGAATTGGGCAATGAGGATATAATCAGAAGTAAATGCGAAAAAATTAAGGCTGAGCGAGACAATAAACTGCCACATAATGCGAATACTGCGGGCTGTTTTTTTAAAAATATTCCGGATGAAGATGCAAAATATGGAAAAATTTCAGCGGGCAAATTATTGGATGAGGTTGGGGCCAAAAATATGAATTTTAAAGGAGCCGGAGTGTTTGCAAAACATGCGAATATACTATTAAATGATGGTTCGGCCAGCTCGAATGATATAAAAAGGTTGTCAGCGAAATTAAAAGCGATGGTTAAAGATAAATTTGATATTGAATTGACCGAAGAAATAACTTTACTTGGTAATTTTATGGAGGAAACTATATAGCACTTTTTTAATGATTTAAAACTAACCGCATAATTGGATACGGTTAAATTGAAAAAGACATTGTTTCCGACATTTATTGTCATTTTTTTACTGGCATCGGCATTATTATTTGCCGATGAACCAGGTTTTAAGCATGAATTAAAGACTCCATCTAGTTTTATTGCTCCATATCCTGAGATTGAGCAAAAATCTATTATCAGAATATTTTCGTTTGAGCCTTATTATACTACACCATTAAGTCGATTGATCCAACATCGATCAAGTGTTAAGCGTTCCAGCTTTGAGGATAAATCACTTACTTTTGGCGCCACTTATTATAATAAAGGAACTTATAAATATTATTATACATCAAGAACTGCCAATGCGAACGCCTTTTATAATTACCGCGAAAAAGAATTACTAAAAAAACAGCTGGGACAAATTAGAGCCTCGGCTCTTTCAAAAAGACAACAAGATAAAGCTGGCGGTCTGCTCAGCCTGAATATTCCAATTAAATCTAAAACCTTTGAAGATATTTTTGGCGAGGGCGGAGCCGGTCTTAAAGTCTCTGGCTATCATCGGATATCATTTTCCGGACGTTCCCAGTGGACCGATCAGGTCTCCACGGCTACTAACAAGCAGAGCAAATTCCCTGCGCTCAATATGGAACAGATCTCGCGCTTTGATATTAACGGTACAATCGGTTCAAAAATCACAGTTTCGGTTTCTCAGGATAGCAAAACTGATACTCCATTGGGTAATCGTTTGATATTGCGCTATAAGGGTGATGAGGATGACGTTTTACAGACGATAGAAGCTGGTAATACAAACTTATCACTTCCCAACACTAAATTTGTTGGTTATTCCCAAAGGATCAGAGGACTGTTTGGTGTGAAAGCAACCGCCAAAGTGGGCGGGCTTTCTTTGACGGCTATTGCATCGCAGGAGAAAGGTAATTCAGAGCGAACAACATTTGAACCCGGTACCGGCGCGACGATGAAAACAATTCGTGATTATCAATACGCGTATGGCCGTATTTTTGATTTGGGACGTTTGCCGGTAAATTGTGATGAATGTGGCAGTAATGATTTTGACTTTTATCCCTATGATACAATTCTAAGTATTCAAGTCTATAAAAACGCAAAAATAGGCGCAAACATAGATTATGCCGCCCCAGAAGCTGATTTCTATGTCGATCTTGATGATACAACAAATTATGATATTGAAAACGGCCATACACATGTTACAGAAATAGATCCATCAGAATACACTATTAATCCAACTGAACACTGGATATTATTTAGATCGGCCAATGGAGGTTCTACTGACGGGCTTCTTGGTTATTTTATGACTGTTAAGCGGGCGAATGGCGATACTGTTACGATCGGCAATGTCACTGATGATATTTATACGCTTAAGCTTATTAGAAATAATAGTCCCCTTGAATCCTTTGTGACCTGGTTCTATGAATGGCGCAATGTATATAGTCTTCAAGCGACCAATATTGAATTGGAAGGACTTGAGATAAATGTCTTTAAGGGGGGCGCTAACACCGAGAGTACCGGTGATAATGTTGACCATCAGAATGGCACAAAATATATTCAAATTCTTGGATTGGATCGAACAAGTACCAGTGGCGGAGCTGATCCTGATAATTTGGTTGATATTTATAATCCATCGGTAGTTTTTCAGGCCGGTGGGTTATTGATTTTCCCAGATCGGCAACCATTTGCTTCAGAAAATGTTTTTGGCAATGCCCCACTTCTTACAGAGAAAGTTCCAGAGATTTATAGCAACGTTTATGGTAATACTGAGATTACCACAAATACCGCTTATTATCTTCAAGTTTCTAATTTAAGCCGGCAGACAAAGATATCTCTGAACAAGCCCAACATCATTGAAAATTCTGAGCGTATTACACTTAATGGAGTCGATCTTGTTAAAGGTACCGACTATACTATTAATTATGATTTTGGTCAGGTTACATTTACGCATCCCGACGCGACTGACCCGAATGCCGATATTTCTATTGATTTTGAATATACTCCATTTATAACGGCTCAGAAAAAGTCGTTATTTGGAATAAGAGGTGAATACGAGTTTAGTAAGAATTTGAAACTCGGAACGACCTTTTTATATAAGTCTGATAAGGCAACAGAACGGAAACCTAAGGTGGGGCAGGAAACCTCCCGCGCCTATGTTTGGGATGCCGATATTAGTTTTAAGGTGTCGCCGGGCTTTTTTACCAGTATGGTAGATGCTATTCCATTTTATAAGACTGATGCCAAATCGAATCTTCAGGTTTCTGCTGAAGTTGCACAATCTTATCCAAATCCAAATGTTGATGGTGTTGCTTACATCGATGATTTTGAAGGCAGTCGTGACTCATATTCAATGGGTATTTTCAGAGAATCATGGACGAAGGCATCGCGTCCGGTTGGTTTGGATGATGACTATTATCGATCGCGGATGATCTGGTATAATCCCTATGTCCAAGTTCCTACCAGTCAAATTTGGGAACGCGAAGTTAGAGCTGGTGAATCCGGGTCCCATACTTTGAGGGTAGAATTTACGCCGCATCCTTCTGATACTTTGATTGAGGTTGTTGATCCGGAAACATCCGAGATAACGGAAATATTTCCAAATAGCTGGACCGGAATTATGAGAAGTATGTCGGCCGGTGCCATAAATCAGGAACGTGCCCAGCTTCTTGAATTCCGAGTTAAAGGTACCCAGGGTATTATGCATGTCGAACTTGGTGCGATTTCAGAAGATGTAAATGGGAATGGAGAAACAGATACTGAGGACAAAGTAGATCCAATTTCCAAAATGACTGACGG
>JAAERC010000076.1 GCA_024230695.1 Candidatus Zixiibacteriota bacterium | reverse complement strand
TCAACCTCGGAGTCACGGACCTCAGCATCGGTTTTCGGTAAGGTCAGACCTTCATAATCGATAGTTTCAATTTCCGGAATAACTTCGACTTTGGCGGTATAAACCAGCGGTTTACCTTCTTCAAGCGCATAGCCGGAAACATCCGGGTAAGCCGCGACTTTGAGTTCATGTTCTTTGATTGCTTCGGGATAAGAATTCTTAACCAGTTCTTCAAGGACATCTTCTTTGATTGCTTCGCCGTAGGTCGTCTTAATGACATTAAGCGGAGCTTTGCCCGGCCGGAATCCTTTGAGTTTTGATTCTTTGGTATATTTCTTGTAAGCGGTTGAGAAGGCGGCATCAACAGTGGCGGCATCAACTTCGATCTCTAATACCCGCGCGAGTCCTTCGGATGATTTAATTTCAGCTTTCATTTTATCAATCTCCTAAAATTCATATTTTCTGCGAAAGGGGGGACTTGAACCCCCACCCTGCGAAGGACTAGATCCTAAATCTAGCGCGTCTACCAATTCCGCCACTCTCGCATTATCAAGCCAAACAATATAGGTTTTTTGAGGGAAGTTGTCAAGAAAAGCGGAAACCAATACTAATTTTCAATCGAATGAATAAGAATAGCTTAAATCCCCACCCATTTCCTTTGACTTAAAACTATTCAACCTATAAATTCCCCTTTATGACAGATCAAGTGTATATCGGTGTCGATTTTGGCAAACGGCGAATTGGGATGGCGCGTTCCGATGCCTCAGCCCAAATTGCCTCGGCTTATAAGACTATTACGTATAAGTCTATAAATATAGCTATCGAGGAGATCGTCGCCGATTTGACCGAATATGAGGCTGTTGGCGTGGTGGTCGGCAATCCGGTCGCCCCCGATGGCGGCGATAGAGGCGGAAGCTGTAAGATGGTCGATGATTTCATTTCGCGACTGGAAAAACTGATTGATATTCCGATATACAAAACCGATGAGCGTGATTCATCGGTCGAGGCCGAAGCGATGATCCACATGCACGGAAAAAAAGTCGGCAAAGATAAAGGACGACTCGACCGGATGGCCGCGGCGATAATTTTACAGCGGTTTTTGGATGAAAGGTCAAATAATAAACTATGACCGACCAGGCAAAATTTAAAACATATGAGTATATTCTCTACTGGATAGTTACAGTTTTCATATTTATTCTTGCCATACCGTTATTAATTGGAAAATTTATAAAATATTTAATCAGATCAACAGGAGCGCCTTTGAAATCCGCAAAAAACTTTATCGGTTTTATTATAGTAATGATAGTCGCGGTCGCAATATTGTTAGCTTATAAAATATATGTTCCATACAATATCGGCGAAAAAACCGTCTCGATAACAGTTGATAAACAAGATAGCTTTGCAACTGTATTAACCCAATTTATAGAAAAAGATATTTTGCATGATGCCCGTCTGTTTCGGATGATGGCCGTTGTGACCGGTCTGGATAAAACAGTATCACCGGGTCGTTATGATTTTTCCGGCAGGATCTCATTAAAATCTATCGCCGAGAAACTTCGCAAAAAAGAAATCGCCACTTTTATGGTTACTATCCCCGAAGGATTACCAATTTGGGAAACCGCCGCGGTAATCGCCAAACAGACCGATTATGATTCCGCGACTTTTTATAGCCGTATTACCGATTTATCTTACACAAAAGGTAATTTCGAACTTGAAGGGTTGGAGGGTTATCTTTTCCCCGAGACATACCGTTTCTGGTATCAGATAGAGCTTGATGAGATAATCGAGATTTTGGTCGATGAGTACAATCGGCAGACCAAAGATGTCGATTTTGACTCAGGTCCAAACAATTTGTCTGAAAAAGAGATTATCGTGCTGGCTTCTATTATTGAGGCTGAAGCGCAGGATGGTTCTGAACTAAGAACAATATCATCGGTTTATAATAACCGGCTTACCAAAAGAATGCGTCTGCAGGCCGATCCGACCGTTATCTATGCCAAAGGCGGGATGACCCGGCCGCTGTGGACCCGCGATTTAGAATACGACTCACCATACAATACCTACAGAAACTACGGGCTTCCGCCCGGACCGATAAATTCACCCGGGCTGGCCGCGATCAAGGCGGCATTGAACCCTGAAACAACTGATTTTTTATATTTTGTAGCCGATGGAACAGGCAAGCATATTTTTTCAAAGACACTTCGGGAGCATAATCGGGCACGAAACAGAATTAAGAAATCAAATGGAAAATAAATAGCCAATTAGATATTAGTCGACGGTATTCTCTGAATCAGATTTTTACCAAAACCGTCAAGGATTTCATCCAACAAACCGTTTTCAAGAGGAACAAAAGCATCCTGGTCCGGTGATGATAAACAGATCAAACCATAATTAATATTGTCTTGAATAATTGGAAGGATAGCCATTGATAAGGCTGTTTTATCTTTCAGGATTTTTTGCTCGATAAAATTGCAATCAGAATTTTTGGGATAATGCTGAAAATGGAATAAACCCTTATTAAAAATCTTGTAGAGTAATGAGCCATTTTCCGGGAGAGTTAGCGCCAGACCTTTACGCGCACCTTTCTCACTTTTCATCGCGATCATTTTTAATTTGTTTTCCTGTCGCGAGTGAAGAATCAGTGAAGATCGTGATATAGTGAAAAACTTATTTAATTTTTTTGAGAACAAGAAAAACAGTTTATAAATATCGCTCGGTTTGGACAGTGCGGATTTAATCGATTGCAGGGCACTTTTCGGTATGTCATTTTTGGTTTGTATTATTTGCGAATCCAATTCGTTTTCCTGTCTGTTACTCTTAGTTGAGACCTTAGTCACTATTTATCCTTTATACAAATCAACCGATCGGTAAGCCTTCTTTTTTTGCAATATTATACTTTTTAATTTTGCGCCATAAGGTTGTACGGCCGATTCCAAGTTGAGATGCGGTTTTGCTGAAATTCCAATTGTTGGAGCTTAAGGAATTTTCTATTCTTTGTTTGAGACTATCCTCAAGAGTTCCACTGGTCGTATTGCTAACTGCCAAACTGCTATCACCTGCTTCAGAAACCTGTTTGGAAGTAATAAAAATGATGTCCCGGCTGTGAATACGACGATTTTGTGATAGAGCGATTGCTCTTTTGATCGTGTTTTCCAATTCGCGGACATTTCCGGGCCAGTGATGAGTCAATAGTTTTTCTACTGCCTCAGATGTTATAGTTATCTGAGTTCCCTCGACCTTCAGGTTTTCGAGCCTGAGGAAATGTTCAGTTAAAACCGGGATATCGTCGGTTCGTTCTCTTAAGGGTGATATTTTTATTGGAAGAACATTTAGCCGATAATAAAGATCTTCGCGGAATGTACCTTCTTTGACCATCGCACCCAAATCCCTATTAGTGGCGGCGATAATGCGAACATCAATTTTTTTCGAAGTGGTCGAACCGACAGGTCTGATCTCTGATTCCTGAATTACCCTTAGAATTTTGGCCTGAAGCGCCAAAGGCATATCGCCGACCTCATCGAGAAAAATAGTTCCCAAATCGGCTTCTTCAAAAAGTCCTTTACGAGTATTATAGGCCGATGTAAACGATCCTTTGATATGCCCAAAAAATTCCGATTCGAGCAAGTTCTCGGGAATGGATGTACATTCAATTGTTATAAATTTATGTTTTCTTCGATCTGAATGATAATGAATCGCCTTTGATAAAACTTCTTTACCGGTTCCGGAATCTCCTGTTATCAAAACCGCGATATCAGTTGCGGCGACTCTATTAGCAAGATGTTTTAACTGCTCCATAGCGGGGGAGACTCCAACCAAACTATCAAAACCGTATTTCCATGCAATTTCCTCGCGCAAAACATTTAACTCTTCGATCATATTTTTATTTTCAAGCGCGCGTTCTACAAGAATCAGAAGCTCCTCGTTCTTGAACGGTTTGGCAATATAATCATATGCACCCTGACGCATTGCATCCACCGCATTTTTAATCGATCCATAGGCAGTTTGGATGATCACCGCTACCTCAGGATAAATATCTTTGGCTTGACGAAGAAGCTCGATGCCTGTTCCGTCATTCATCTTCAAATCGGTAATAATCAATTCAACCTTATTATTTTGTAGAATATTAGCGGCTTCCTTAACACCAACAGCGGTGATAACATCATAGTTGTTTCGCTTGAGTGTGATCTCAACTGTTTTACGGAATGCAAGATCATCATCAACCAGAAGTATTCTGGGTAATTTGTTATTTAAATTATTATTCACTTTTATGATTTCTCCATGAAGGATGTATAGGGTGTGGTGCTGGGCGATGGTAAGATTATTTTTATAATCATCTCCCGGTTTGTTTCAATACTGGTCTCAATTGTACCACCATGCAGGGATAGAATTTTAGAAACAATAGAAAGGCCCAACCCGATCTTATTTAGTTTAAGAGAGATGTACGGCTCGGTAATATCAAGCATTTTGTTATCAAGTGTATCATACATCTGTTTAGTAAGTTTGTTTTTTATTGTTATTGTTACTTTATCAGAATTATTTATTTCGATAAGAATATCTTCTCCGGCTTCATATCCATTTTTGATGATCTCATCGATTGCTGTTTTGAAAAGAACGGTATCACCCATAATATTACAGTTGCTTGAATCAGCATGTATCGTGACATTAATATTATTTTTAAATATATTACGATTACTTGCCAATACATCTTTTACCGTATCTATTATATCAAACTGTTTAAACTCCGGATCCTCAAGTTCCATTAATTCTTTTGTACGGGTTATAAGATTATCAATAAATTCTGTTTCAGATTGAATAATTTCGGTTAGAGTAATATCATCCTTATCTATAACGCTTCCTTCTTGAAGTGCCAATTGACTGGATGCGGTCTGTAATGCACCGAGTTTGTTTTTTATACGATGCACAAAACATCGGAATAATTTGCTATCTATAAAGTTATCTTCAGTATTATTATTTATTTTGTCCGACGGGATTTCAAATGAATACAATAAGTACTCAAACCGACTAAGCTTAAATCGTGTCATCGTAAGATTTTTAACCATGTCATTAAAACCCGAATCCGGTTCATCCGATATTTCACCA
Source organism: Candidatus Zixiibacteriota bacterium (assembly GCA_024230695.1). The sequence goes on along the minus strand of JAAERC010000076.1, from coordinate 3,796 downwards.
TGCTGGATCTTAATGAAAACTGATTCAGCCATATCATCATTATTATTTCCAGTACCGGTTGGTAACCGTTTTGCAACCAACTCACCTGTTTTGCTGTTGACTAAATACCGATACGAAGTTCTATTGCTTAGAAAGTTGGTAACCGCACGAGATTTGGAAAGGTCCGTATAAAGTTCACGAAGAGTACTGAGTAAGTTATAATAAAATTCCTTCTGCGCTGTACTATTGCCATATGACAAATCAAATAGTATCGCGGTAGAAATGTTGATGCCGTTTTTATTAGGTCCCAGCAATGCCGAGCAAAGAGTTTTACCCGACCGGTTTTCAAATTGGTTTGGTTCTAACTGCTGGCAAAAGATTCCGGTAGTTGAATGTTTTACAATATCGATAACTGCATCGATAGGAATCGCGTTATAATTTTCCGGATGTATAAACTTGTTATTACTGATCAATAAAACCTGCGCGTTTTCATCGGCAAGTGAATCAATATAATTACGAGGTTTGTCAAGAAGCGGGAACCCGGTATATAGATTCAAACAGAGATTAAAAAGTTTCCCGCCGTCAAAGTTGATTGTATCATGCGGGCTATTATTATTTAGCCGATTTGTTTTATCGACAGTGTAGGAATTATCCAACATATTTTTCCACCTGTTTCAAAATGACACATCTTTATATTGTATCGGCGAACAGACAAAAAAGCTTAGCGGATATAGTGATAGATTATATTTTATATAGAAGAATTATGTAGAACCATTTCGCCCTGAAACACACAACGTGTGTAACAAACACGGTCTGAAATAAGTATCACCTAAAGCAAATAGAAAATATTAATTCATTTAAAAAAGCCTATTTGCAGCCACCGCGCACTGGAGAAGTATAACCGGCACAAGTCGAATAATCATGTTTTGCGTAATAACCGTCTTTATAAACGAAATTAATTATATAGACTATGTCCAATATATCAATAGTATAATCCAGATTCCAGTCTCCAGAAGGAGGATATGCGGGCGCTGGACCATCTTTATATACATTATTTATAAGTAAAACAATATCCAGGATATCAATGGCATCATCGTTATTTGGATCGTGATAGTGATTGGGACAGCAGGACACAATTTCAATAGTTACATCGCAAGCATCATATTGTCCTGCGCAGTCCGTTGCGTAAACTGTAAAAGTAAAAAATCCTATTGTTTCATCCCACGGACATGGGCTATATGATAAAACACCATCTATTAGTTCAACATTTCCCACTGGAGATGGAGAATATGGCAAAACAAAATATGACCAATAAATATCTTCTTCACTTTGGTTAGTTACTTCAAATTCGGCTATCGTCGTATGACCTATTGTACCAATCAAATATGAACCACATGATCCCGAAAATTCCGGTGCTTCACCTGCGGTTACAATTAGAGTGCTGGTATATAAAGTAACTTCAGGATAAAGATGCCCGCTGGTTTCATCTTCAAGATAGAAATTAACAGTATGTGTCAGGCCATCAGTTACCCATGCACAGGAAGGATCATAGGTCCATTGAAAACTCAACTCCTCGGGAGTGTAAGTGATTGTGCCAATAGGATTATCATTTTCATCAACCGCTCCAATACTGGTAATTGGATCACTTGCAGGGTTGGTAATAGAAAATGTTTCATCAAAAGGAATGTTATGGATGGTGGTTAAACTCACAGGTACATCTTCAATTTCTGCCCCAAAACCAAAGGCAGAGACCGGAACTAACGAACCAAGTAAAATCAAAAGACCAAATAAAACCGTAAACCGTTTCATGCTATCCTCCAGTTACGCTACTCCCACGCCGGGCAGTTAAGTGCTGGCCCAGCTTTATAAATGGCATTTATCATACCAACAATATCAAGAATATCTACACTTTCATCATCGTTAACATCACTGATTTCGATCGGACCGGGTCCGGGACCGTCTTTGTAAATCCCATTTATCATAAATACTATATCAAGAATATTTATTTCAAAATCGCTGTTTGGATCACCGCATAAAATCTCGGTACGAACCCAAATTTCCAATTCATTTTCATCATAACTACCCAAACAGTTGGTAGCACGGATGGTAAATACATATTCTCCCCATTCATCATTGGCCGTTGGCGTAAATGAAAAGATTCCGCTATTGAGTATATTTGATGGTCCTTCAGGATTGGGATTAACCTGATATGACCATGCTTCATCATAAATACCATAATGAAGCAATTCAAAAGTAATGATTTCGGTTTCTTCAACACGAACGAGAAGATCTTCTCTATATTTGTCGCGAATCACAGGCAGACGTTCATTAACGATAAGCTCAACGGTGCTTCCGGGTGTCATTGGACACAATAATCCAGCCGTTGCACATTCGGCATGAAAAGTTACTGTATGCGTAAGTTCATCATTAGCCCAATCACAAGGAGGAATAAAAAACCAATGTAGTTGATGCCATACATAAAGACTGACTACTCCAATCGGATTATCATTCTCATCATAAGCACAAACCCCGGTTAGAGGAGGTTCTTCGGCAAAATCGATATCAAAAACAACATCAAAGGGAGTATCATGATATGTTTCAATAGATTGAGGTGTTTCCACAACAGGTGGAACAACAATCACTCCCAAAAATTCAAAACAGTATGGACCACCGAATTGACTACCATCGGGAAATAACCAGTCATATGTCGGGTCAGGTGCGTCTGATTGATCGACGCAGATCTCAACTATATCAGTCAATGGATCGTGTCCGGGAACCGGAACCATAAAATGAAAACGAAGGTGGGATGTAGTCGGGTCACCATCCGGCCAGGCGATGTCGCCGGTTGTAGTATGATTCATCGTATCCGGTAAACTGCCATCCCAGCTGAAGGTATTGATTTCGTTTATATAATTCCAATAGGTTGCATCTTCCCAGCCGTTTAGTCTTTCAATTGAGCTTTCAGGTGTGAAGCCCTCATCGCTCCAAACAATAGTTGTTCCATTACCATTGGTAGAATAAAATCGTAGCGTCTGGACAAAACCAAAAATATCTGCCCCGCTGTTATTACCCATTTTGATATCTATATACACATCAGTAGAGCCCATAGCATATGTATTCATATCATCTGGATGAATAAATGTTTTACCCGGTTCCAATTGTACTTCAAAATCAACAGCAGAAACAAGATTAAATGAACAAATAGGAGAAATAAGAATCAAAAAACTGAGTAAAACCGTAAACCGTTTCATACTATCCTCCCACACTGGATTGTATTTAGGTTAGACTTATTTTTTCTATAGCGACCTATTTGTTAGAATCAAATATTTTTACACATTTGGTTTTTCTGACCACATAGGTATAACAATTCGCAGTTGTGATTATATATTGCGGACTCTATTATAATTTATGCGTTTTTGGTGATTTTGTCAAGTACTAAATATCTATAAGAAATGCTTAAAATATAATCAGATATTTACTTAACCGGGGTTGGGCAGTTGAGATCGGGACCGCCTTTATACTTGTAATTAATTAGTGCAACAATATCGAGAATATTTATAACTTCATCATTGTTGACATTACATAAATCCAACAGTAGCGGAGTGGCGCCGCCTTTATATTTATAATTTATAATAGTGACAACATCGAGAATATTTATCATACCATCAAGATTGGCATCTCCGCAAGGCGATGTAGTAAATTGAAAACAGTATGGTCCGTCAAAATTCTGGGGAATTGAAAAGAGCCAGTCATACCTGCTATCTGAAGACTCCGAAACCGAATCAATGCAAACGGAGCCGGTATCACCGTCGTTTAG
>JAAERC010000075.1 GCA_024230695.1 Candidatus Zixiibacteriota bacterium | reverse complement strand
TCGGAGGTAACTCCTGCAGAAGATGTTTCAGCTAATAGCTGATAAACTGACAAAACGGGCAGTTGGCTCAGCTGGTTAGAGCATCTGCCTTACACGCAGAGGGTCACTGGTTCGAATCCAGTACTGCCCAGTTTGAATGAAGAAAAAAAGCGAGAAGATAAAAGATTTAGCAAATACGACATTTCAAAATATTTTTTAGAATAGCCGGGGTTGTAGTTCAGTTTGGTTAGAACGCCTGCCTGTCACGCAGGAGGTCGCGAGTTCGAGTCTCGTCAACCCCGCTTATATAATTAAACCTGCCGGTCGGCGGGTTTTTTAATTGGCTTTATTATCTTAAGGATTCAGTTACCGTTGTGGAATAAAGAGTTTATCTTAACCGTACGAATTTTGGTACCCAAATCATTTTTTAGATCAATTACAACCTCATTTTCGAAATCATGTAAGTGATAAACATATACCAAATTCCGCTTCAAGTCGTATATGGTTGAATAGACCGTCTTAAATTTGCCTTCTAAGTGAGTCTTATCTAAAATTAGACGAACCAAATCTCTTGATATTGTGTCCGAATCCTCAAGAATCTCTGTTGAAGTTAAAAAACGCTCGCAAGTAATACTGTCTTTTGGTGTTTGAGATTGATAAAAATTAGTAGCAACCTGAAAATCCCCGGTTTTAACAATCATCGAATCGCCTTCTATTATTACGGAGTTTCCACTTCTGTCCCCGAACATCAATTGTGCATTTTCCAGCCATATTAAATTATACTTTTTAAATAGAGTAATAACATCTTCAACTGTGGAACATTCTTCCAAAGCCTTTTCTGCAAGAAAGCCATCATAATCAGGGAGATTGATTGATTGTTTTACTTTAAGCTTACTTATTGCCAAACCATCGAAAAACAACCCCATTTCATTCATTCCACCCTGTGGAAAAGCAGATTCGAAACCAAACAAAATCCGGCCAAATTTATCTTTACTTGATGGGATATATTTTACAACTGTTGATGTATCTTTGTAATCTTCATTATTGCCAGCAAAGACGTTTATGCTATCAGAAACCAGAAATACAGTACAGGACAAACTGGATACATTGACAAAAATTAAAATTGTCAAAATATAAATAATCAATGATGTAATTTTTATAGATCTATTAGACATAACTTAAACTTAGTATAAATTATAAGATTTGACAATTATAATTTATAGCTTTAGAAAAACACTCTGGACTGAAATTAACGCAATCAACGGCAATATAAGTTCTATATACGTCCCATGTACCCCGCTTTTTTTATGTAACCCCCATAGTTCAACAACTTACAACCGCACAATAATCTTATCCAGGTTTTATTAAAAAAATAATAAATTTGTGGACTAATTCGGTCGATTATTAGATATTATGGCTATAATTATGTCTAACGAATCAATAATTGAATTTGGGATTTATATAATAGTTGGTTTAATTACTTTTCTGATTCCTTACTTCTACATCAGGCGGTATAAATCAAAAGCCGCAGAATCAGCGAAGAAACATGACGAGAATATCAAGACCGGTATAACTGAACCGACAACCCTGCACCCGAAAATTGACCCCAATTCCTGTATTTCAACCGGAGCCTGCGTCAGTGCCTGCCCCGAAGGAGAAATACTTGGGATTGTTGATGGACACGCCAAAATAATATCTCCAACCAAATGCATTGGGCATGGCGCCTGCCAGGTTGCCTGTCCCACCGATGCCATCTCTCTGGTTTTCGGAACAGCCCAAAGAGGTGTTGACTTGCCAACAGTAAAAGAAACTTTTGAAACTAATGTTGAGGGAATTTACATCGCAGGTGAACTTGGCGGAATGGGTCTGATACGAAACGCGATCACTCAGGGAAGAGAGGCTGTTGAATATATTTCAAAATCACGGTCATCAAATCAAGATTGCGATTTTGATTTGATCATTATTGGAGCCGGGCCAGCCGGAATAGCGGCAGGATTGCAGGCAAAAAAAGATGGATTAAATTATGTGATCTTTGAACAGGAAAATGATCTCGGCGGAACCGTATTGTCATTTCCTCGTCAAAAACTTGTTATGACTCAACCTATGGTTTTGCCATTGTATGGGAAATTTAATAGAAGAGAAATTCAAAAGGAAGAGTTGCTTGATCTCTGGAATTCAATAGCCAAAGAATATGAACTTAATATTTGCACATCATCAAAGGTTGAAAAAATCTCCAGAAATAACTCCGGCTATCATGTCGATACACCAAAAGGAAACTACAAAGCCGGTCAGGTATTATTATCAATCGGCCGACGCGGGTCACCGAGAAAACTGGGAGTTAAGGGAGAGAATCTATCTAAAGTGACTTATAAGCTATTGGAGCCAGAGCAGTATAAGAACAAACATCTTTTAGTAGTCGGCGGTGGTGATAGCGCCATTGAAGCGACTATCGCTCTTGGAGAGCAGGCTGGCACAACTGTTACATTATCTTACCGCAAAAGCAGTTTTGGCCGTATAAAAGATGGTAATCAAACTCGTCTTGAGGCGGCGGTCTCGACGGGATGGCTGAATATAATTTATAATTCAACAGTTTTGGAAATAAGCAATGATACAGTGCTTCTCAAATGTGACAATGATGAAAATAATAATAAAATATTGCCCAATGATTTCGTGTTTATCTTTATCGGCGGCGAACTACCAACGACCTTTCTAAAGAATATTGGAATTGAAATGCAGACAAAATTCGGAGTGGCATGAGAAATCGGATATTTAATTGGTTTATGGTGCATCTATATATTTTTTCCCTGGCCGGCTTGGTATTTCTACTGTTCTGGGGAATGAATTATTATCAATTGCCATTGTTGGAACGACCTCATGATACCCTGCATCTGTTACTAAAGCCGGGTGGGTTGTGGGGGCATGGTTATGGAATGATCGGCTCGGCAATGATATTATTGTTATTTCTTTATTCTCTCAGGAAGCGCAACTTTATCGGTTTAAGATTCGGCAAAATCCGCAATTGGCTCAATGTTCACATCTTCTTCGGAATAATTGGACCACTGATTATTACCCTGCATACGGCCGGTAAATTTCATGGTTTAGTTTCAATCAGTTACTTTTCGATGATGTCGGTGATGATAAGCGGATTTATTGGACGTTATATTTATATTCAGATACCTCGCGGCGAAGAGGGGCATCGATTGGCTATTGAAGAAATAGATCAGAAAAGTCATGAGATCACCAATCTGTTGGTCGGCGAATATAAAATCCCAGCGGGTGTTATTTCGAAAATCAATAACCTTTCCGAATCCAAATTTCGTCAAAAAAGGACAGGCCTCAAGGCGATCCTGGCCATAATTGGTGATGATTTTGCCCGCCCATTTAGATTTGTTAAACTCAAACGTTTCATATTAAATGACGATTCGGAAATTCCACCTAAAGCAGTAAGACAAATAATCTATTTCTCGAAACAAAAAGCTCTATTATATCGACGCAAAGCATATCTTGGAACGGTATCAAATGTCCTCCATTACTGGCATGTTATTCATAAACCATTCGCTTGGGTAATGATTCTGATAATGCTGATTCATGTTACAGTTGTTGTTTTGATGGGATACAAATGGATATTCTAAGGTTTACATTAATTATTTTGTTGTTTGGCTTTTCGGTTTCAATGGCGCAACTCTCTCCCGGTGATTTGACTATATATCATGAATCGCTTGAGGGAATTACCAATTGCACAAGTTGCCATGAATTGGGTGAAGGACCAAGTTCTGATAAATGCCTTGAGTGTCACGTGACTTTGCGACAGCGGATTGAATCTAAGGCCGGATATCATAATAAAGTCGTCACTGCCGATGGCGGTCTCTGTTTTGATTGCCACAATGAGCATGCTGGAAAAGAATTCAAACTCATTGTCTGGCCCGGTGGAAGTATAGATCATTTTAATCATGACTTGACCGGTTATCAGTTACAGGGCAAACATAAAAATTTGGCCTGTCGAGATTGTCACCACCCGGGCAATATGTCTCCATTGAATAAAGGACGAACTGACATCAACAATATCAGGACATTTATGGGGCTATCAGCAGATTGTATTTCGTGCCATTTTGATGAACACCGGGGTCAGTTGCAGTCTGACTGTAACCAATGTCATTCCTTTGAAGATTGGAAAATTGACAAAAAATATGACCATAAGAAATCAAAGTTCCAATTAACCGGCAAACATAATAAGGTGCAATGTGATAAGTGCCATCCGGTGATAATAGAAGCAACTTCTTTAATACCCAGGGATTCAACATATTTAAAATATCACGGACTATCTTATGGTTCATGCACATCGTGTCATAAGGATATACATAAGGGAAAATTCGGCAACGATTGTAAACGCTGTCATGTGACCGAAGGATGGAAAATTCTGGATGAACGAAATGTGGATCATTCCAAAACTGATTATCCTCTCATCGGAAAGCATATTGCGGTCACCTGCGATAAATGCCACAAACCTAATGTTCGATTTGCCAGAGAGGATTATGACGCTTGCAGTGATTGTCATACTGATGCTCACTGGGGGCAGTTTAGTGCAAGACCGGATGGTGGCAGATGCGAAAGTTGTCATAATGAATCTCGATTTGCGCCATCATTATTTTCTATATCGAGGCACAATACGGAAACCGAATTTAAGCTGGTTGATGCCCATCTTGCTCAACCATGTATTGTTTGTCATGAAATACTAAAGAGAAAAACGGGCGAAGAATATCGCTCTTTTGTTTCCAACGCCCGATATTGCAAAGATTGTCACACCGATCCGCATCGAGGTCAGTTTTCTTTATCAGATAATCCAAAAGAATGCCGGCAGTGTCACAATACGAAAAAATGGGCCGCATTATTGTTTGATCATAAATTAAATAGCACCTATCCGCTTGAGGGCGCTCACAAGAAAGTGCGATGTGCCGAATGCCATAAAATTGAATCTGACGCGTCAGGTCAATTTGTTAGATATAAACCAATTAACACTAAGTGCCAGGACTGCCATAAAGAATCTGTGGCAAATTTAAAACTATTGGATGGATAAGGGATTGTTATGATAAAATATTTAATCTTAATTATAATTTATCTTATAGCAACAGCATTCGCTACTGACAATCCCCACGGTGAACTCAAATTCGACTGCAGTGAATGTCACACCATTGAATCCTTTTCCGATGTTGATTTCGATCATGCAAAATCGGGATATGTTCTTGAGGGTCGTCATTCTTCGCCAAACTGTATGGGCTGTCATAATATTGAAGATTTTACCAGCGTCTCATACAATTGTGTTGACTGTCACATCGACGTTCATCAGGATAAACTCGGTTTAGATTGTCAAAAGTGTCATAACTTTGATGGCTGGGAACAATTTGATAATCAACAACTGCATCTTAATACACAATTTCCATTAACCGGTCGACACGCGATGGTTGATTGTCAAAGCTGTCATAAGGGACTGCCAACCGGTGATTTGTCATTCAATACAACAAGATGTATTGAGTGTCATCAATCTCAATATTTGGCGGTTAATAATCCAAATCATGTTTCAACAGGTTTTTCAACAGACTGCGATAATTGTCATCAAATGGAGCGCTGGCGCCCTGCCCTGCTTGAAAACCATGAGATCTTTTTCCCCATATATTCCGGGTCACATAACCGCAGATGGGATAACTGCGGACAATGCCATACTTCTGAAGGGTCGTATCAGATGTTTAGCTGTTTAAACTGTCATGACCATAATCAAAATGAAATGGGTAATGAACATAACGGCATAAGCGGCTATGCTTACAACAGCCCCGATTGTTATTTTTGCCACCCAACCGGCGAGGCAGGAGAATTTGGAGATCACGACGCGCAATATTTCCCAGTTTATTCGGGCCGACATATAAATACATGGACCGATTGCTCAGATTGTCATACCAATGCGGCTATTCGGGCTGAATATAGTTGTATAAGTTGCCATGAACATAATCAAACCGATAGTGATAATATGCACGGCGGGATGAATGGTTATACTTACCAATCATCTTCCTGCTTATCTTGTCATCCAGTTGGCGAGGTAGGTACATTTACCGATCATGATCCACAATTTTTCCCAATATATTCGGGAACACATATTGCCACATGGGGTGATTGCTCCGAATGCCACACGAATCCGGCCACACGATCTGAATATAGTTGCTTAAGTTGCCATATTCATACAGAGACCGATCCTATTCACTCCGGGATGAATGGTTACTTATATCAATCAGCAGCATGTCTGTCCTGCCATCCGACCGGCGAGGCAGGAGAATTTACCGATCATGATGCGCAGTATTTCCCCATTTTCAGCGGGATGCATAACAGTGAATGGAGCCTCTGCACCGATTGTCATAATAATTCCAGCGACAGATCAATTTATTCCTGCATTGATTGCCATGAACATAATCAAACCGATAGTGATAATATGCACGGCGGGATGAGTGGTTACCAGTATGAATCAGCGACCTGCTTGTCATGCCATCCCAATGGAACTAAGGGACAATTCACCGGCCATGATCCACAATTTTTTCCTATTTTCAGTGGAAAGCATGGTGGTGAATGGAGTAACTGCGAAACTTGCCATACGGTGGTTGGCGATCGAACAACATTTTCATGTTTTGAATGTCATAAACATAGCCGAGCAAAAATGGATGATAAACATCTGGGCAAAGTTGATGGTTATGATTATAACAGTGATCTTTGTTATGATTGTCATTCAAATGGCGAATCGGGTGATTAATATGAATAAGAAATTATTGCGCATATATATGTATCTGTTTTTAGTGTCGATTTTAACTATTGGCGGCTCAATTGCAGAGGATATTAAGGTAACCTATATATCGAGCGAGGCGACATACATTGATGGTGGCATTGATGACGGGCTGAGTTTTGGGGATTCGCTTAATGTTTATCGCAACGATAGCTTACAGGCAGTTCTTGAGGTAATCAATATAGCATCGAGCTCATCAGCATGCGCCATTATTAATCAAACTGGAGATTTAATTACCGGAGACATCGTATCCATTATCGGCATACATCAGCCTGATAAAAGTAAACTTTTGATCATAGATGAAAACTTAGCCCTGAATGAAACCAAAGGGAAACCAAAAACCAGTAATGTTGATGGCTACTTATCTATTCAAAACTACTGGCAGCACGATATGACCGGATCATCTTTATCCTATACCCAGCCATCACTGGTCAGCCGTATCAATATCGAAAATATTCTTGGGCCAAATATAAAATTATCACTTCGCCACCGATCCCGAAAGATTTTTCGAAACCGAGAATTGGGATCATCGATTAATTCCGATCAATGGTCACATCGTGTTTATCAAATAGCTTTGTCTAACAACCGGCAGAATAGTTGGCACTGGAGATTCGGACGGCAATCAATTACTGAATTAAGTGGAATTGGACTGGTCGATGGCTTACTGGTTTCTCATCAATTTTCAGATAAAATAAAAGCTGGATTTGCAGTTGGTTTTGAACCGGAATTGGAGACAACAGATATTTCATTCGAGCGCCGTAAAGTCGGCTTTTTTGCCGACTGGCAAAATAATAGAGAGATACATAACTTAAGATTTAAGTTAGGTCTGACCGGTTCATATTATAAAATGGAAGTAAATCGGGAATTTTTAACATTGATAACCAATTATCGATATAAAAGAACTCTCTCTTTTTCAAAATTTTTGGAAATTGATATCAACCGAAGTTGGCGAAAAGGACAGAACAATAACATTTTTGACATTTCCAGTTTATATTTGAATGTGCGTTATCAGGTGACAACATATTTGGCACTTAATACCTCTTATGATCGTCGTGCACATTACCGCATTTTTGAAACTCGCAATGTGCCAGATACATTATTCGACAATAGTCTGCATCAGGGATTTAGAGCCGGTTACAATTTGAAAATTAATAAAAATACAAGGCTTAGTGGATATGGTGGAATTAGATTCCGTGAAGACATAATGGAGAATAATATTGTTGCCTCATCATCTCTATCACTGCGTCACTTTCCATCTGTCAGTCATTCCTTATTATTCTCTTTTACATATGTTAAATCTCAATTTACGACAGGATACAGATCATCAATCAGATACAATCTTCCGGCCAGCAGGAAATTTCGACTGTCTGTAGTTAATACATTTTATAATTACAGCGGATTATCACTTTCGACAAATTATTATTATCTTGATCTGATAGGAAATTATTCAATTTCCAGAAGATATTATATATCCGGTTCATACCGACAGAATTTTGATAAGGAAAACCTCTCCGGACAGATGTTTCTTCAGCTTGGCATTAATCTTTAATATATTAAACCGCTTTGAGCAAATTGTTATTCATCAAGCTAATGAACTCCCAGAATAAATTCTGTGTTTGCTTAGGAAATCCATCCTTGGCCATCTAAATTCCTATAGTTAGAGATCAAAAAGTTGCGAAATTCGTATAACGATCCCCGCTTTTTTTATTGTCACGCATCAACTTACAGCATATCGCTTTGAATAAGATAGGTCATATTTCCATCAATCACATTCTAAGTTGTTTCAATAAATTTAATTTCATATATTACTGTTATCAATCGCCTTTTGCAGGAGAAAATTCGTGTCTGAGAATTATGATGATGATAAGACACAGTCCTTTATTCCATTGACAAAAGATACCATTGTCGGGCACTACCGGATTATCGAAAAGATATAATTGGGAATAAACCTTAAAAGTGTAGGAGGAAAATATGTCACATGAAGTGGTTGATGCGCTTGATGAACTAATGGAATCCAAAAGCATGAAAGATTTTCATGATTTGTTGCATAAAGATTCTTATGAACTTTGGAAGACAATTAGAAGTAGGTTTATAGTTCAAGATAAAATTTTAAAGGAAAAATATTTTGGTAAAGATGGTGGGAGTGCACTTCGTAGTATATCATACAGCGATGGCAGAAAATTACTTGATGTTCTGCGCTATAAGTAGCCGGAACGCCTTAATCATCATACACGTAATCAAGGTTTTTTATTGATTAAATAACGATATTACAGTAGATTATTACTGAATGAATTCCACCCAATGGGTGGGATACAAATTTTATTGAAAGAGTTATATAAAATGAATAATAAAAATCCATACAACATCTGTACATGGGATGATCAAGTAGATTGTCAAAAATGCAACTCCCATGGAAAATTAGCTTGTAAATGGGACAAGAAATTATTAGGAGGTTTTCATGGAGTTGCTTGGCCTGCAATAATTATTATAATTTTTGGAATAGTATTTGTGGGGATTCTAACTGGGATATGGTGGCCTTTGGTTGCTTACATCATCTATTTCTTTTTAATGTTTGGCATTTTTGAAATACGCTTTCTTTGCAGTCATTGTCCCTATTATGCTGAAGAGGATAAAATTCTTCACTGTCTTGCTAACCATGGTAGTTATAAATTTTGGTCTTATCATCCAGGGCCATTAAATAGTTTTGAAAAGTTTATGATGTATTTTCTAATTGTAACAATTTTCTTTGTGTTCCCCATGTCAATAATGGGCTACGGAATATGGTTTCTATCTATTCATTTCATTAATTATGGTTTAATATCACTAATGGGATTGATTGGAATTAGTTTGGCAAGTATGCTATCTTCCATTTCCTTTTATTCCACAATTAAAATATTCTTTTGCCCATATTGTGTCAATTTTTCTTGTCCATTAAATACAGTTCCTAAAGCTCAAATAAATGAATATTTAATGAGAAATGAAATTATGAGAGAAGCTTGGGAAAAATCTGGTTGGAAAATTGACTAATGTTTAGATAAGAATAATTCCTTTTTATATGGATGTCTTTCAAACATCAAAAAGTTGCGAAATTCGTATAACGCCCCCCGCTTTATTTATGCAATTTGTTTTCTATTAATAACAAATACTTATAATGCAAATTTGGTTTTATAAACCCGAAACATTTAAAATCCTTAGTTTCATATTCGCCTGCCATTATCATAAAACCATCTAATATTAAAAAGATTTTCACCGATAATATAATTGAGGGAAATGTATAAGTTAAAAGGCTGATGAAGCTATTACATCTTCGATCGACTATTTTCCCATTTTAAAATTTTTGACTATTAAACTTTGGATAAGTCGTCATCAATGATTATGACCGAGAAAAAAAAGAAGATCCAGCAAAATAAATTATCGGGCTCTGCAATATCAATGACAAATTCAACGAAATCCCAGACAAAAATAACTCTCAAAAATACAATTCAGCCAGACCCTGGTATAAAAGATAAGTATTTGGCCTTGCTAAGAAATACAAATGATGCTTTTGGTCTTCATCAAATTATCACAGATTCAAAAAACAAACCGATTGATTATATATTTCTTGAAGTAAATGACAGATTTGAGCAATTTACCGGTCTAAAAAAAGACAACATTTTGGGAAAAAGGGTATCAGAAATCTTCCCTGCCATACAGGAATCAAAACCTAATCTAGTAGAATTATTCGGCAATATTGCGCTTAATGGACAAAATGAAACTATTGAATATTATCATAAACCTGCAAATAAATGGTTCAATGTTTTGGCCTTTAGAGTTACCAAGGGATATTTTATAACTTTATTTAATGAAATCACTGACCACAAACGTGCTTTGGATGTGGCAGAAAAAAGCGAAAATCGTTATCGAGCCGCAATTCATGCCAGCAAGAATATTTTATATGAATGGAATGCAAAAAGTAATCACACAACTTTTCTAGGAAATTCGAAACGAATATTGGGGTATGAGCCCGAAGAACTAGACGGAGATTTAAAACATTGGATGAGTTTGGTTCATCCCAATGATATAAGTGATTTGAGTGAACAGATAGAAGAAACCTCTGAAACTTTGGAACCGGGTCATTTTGAATTCCGTCTTCGTAAGAAAAATGGGGATTATATTTTCGTTGAAGCACCGGGTCAATTTTTATTGGATAAAGAAGGCAAGCTGGATCGAAGAATTGGTTTTATTAAAGACATAACCAAACGTAAACAAATAATGCATAATCTCCAAAATACCCAAGAATCATTAATTATTGAACAAGTTGCTCTTAGACAAAAAAATGTCGCCCTCAAAGAAGTATTGACTCAAATTGAAAATGAAAAAAAGCAAATCAAAAGACAAATACAAAATAATATCGAGCGCATTGTCTTCCCTATTTTGGAAACCCTTAAAAACAGGGGTGGTTCATCCGAAACAGAATATTTTGAGTTACTGGAAAATTCATTGAAAGATATTTCTGAACCTTTTGTTAGTTCCTTGTTATTAAAAGATTTAAAACTCTCTCCTCGCGAATTGGAAATATGCAATATGATTAAAAATGGTATGTCATCCCAAAATATTGCGACGGCCCTTAATGTTTCAATACATACTATTCATACGCAACGAGCCAGAATACGAAAAAAATTGAAAATTTCGGGCCACAATGAAAATTTGGCATCATTCTTTAGTTCAAATCAATAGATCAATTTCCCAATATTTTTATACCTCAAATTAATATGTATTGGTTCTAATTTATATTATCATGTTACATATTGTCATTGCAGAAAAATTCACCTAAACAATCAATATTCTATCTCTATATTGCGTTTACATTTCCGACACAAATCCGTATCTGAAAGCCAATGACTACAAAATGTAATTATTTTGTAGCTATTTAAGCATTATTTAAAATCCAGAGATATGGCCGAAACTATATTATAAACCAGACAAAAATTGTATTTAAAGGAGGATAACTATGTTTAAAGACATGAAATTGGCCACAAGAATTGGCGGTGGTTTTGCCGTTTTGATTACTCTTTTGGCCATAATTGCCGGATGGTCCTATTGGGGAATTGATGGTATCGTCGGTTATGCGGATGATGTCGTTGAAGGTGACCAAATAGCGAGTCGTATTAATAGATTGGAAATTGAGCATCTAAATTGGGTAAACGGGATAAGTGGACTTCTAACAGATGATAATATTACAAAACTTAATGTTGAAACAGATCCGCTTAAAAGCGCATTTGGTCAATGGTACTATAGTGAGGAACGCAAAGAAGCCGAGAGATTTATACCGGAAATAGCTGAAAATCTAAAAGCGATTGAAGAACCATATAAAAAGCTCTATGAAACAGCTATCAAAATCGACAACGTTTTCAATCAAGCTGACCCTACCCTACCCAGATTTATTGCCGAAAAAGAGGCTGACCATTTAAACTGGGCCAATCAATGTTTGATGTTATTTGTTGAAAACCAGGATGAACTCGAAGCGGAAACAGATCATCGTCTTTGTAATTTCGGGAAATTCCTCTACAGTAAAGATGCCCAAAGAGTAGCTTCCTCTGATCAGGAATTGTCTCAATTAATAGAATCTATAAAAGAACCGCACGAGAAAATGCATCAATCTTCTATTGAGATCAGTGAAGTATGGGATTGGGCCGATCAGGATGCACGTGCCGCAACATATGATATTCTGATTGAAAAAACTTTGCCTGAGCTGGAAAAAACCAAAGTGATCCTGACCCAGATGAAAGACAGGTCGGTGTCGATGTTGGCAGGAATGAATAAGGCCAATCAAATCTATGCCACCGAAACCAAGCAGTATATGAACGAGGTTCAAACACTATTGGGGAATATTTCTGAAACAGTAAATGAATCGAGTCACAATAATCAGAAACAGATGGCCGGTTCGGCCTCTCAGACAACAATTTCAGTCACAACATTAAGTATTATTGCTGTTATAATCGGGATAGTCCTCGCTTTTATAATTGCCTATAGCATTACCAGACCAGTAGCGAGGATTATCTCAGGATTAACGGAAGGCTCTACCCAAGTGGATTCGGCCTCACGTCAAATTGCGGGATCCAGCCAATCTCTTGCGGAAGGAGCATCGGAACAAGCCTCATCGCTAGAGGAAACATCCTCTTCGCTGGAGGAAATGGCGAGCATGACACGGCAGAATGCCGATAATGCCAGACAGGCCAATAACCTTGCATCTGATGCCAGTTCCGCCGCCGATCAGGGTATGACCGCGATGAACGGCATGTCGGATGCGATGCAGGAAATTAAGAAATCATCTGATGAAACAGCAAAAATCATAAAAGTAATCGATGAAATTGCCTTCCAAACTAACCTGTTGGCATTAAATGCGGCGGTTGAGGCAGCTCGCGCCGGTGAAGCCGGCAAAGGTTTTGCCGTTGTTGCAGAAGAAGTCAGAAATCTAGCCCAGCGCTCCGCCGAAGCGGCCAAAGATACCAGTTCTTTAATTGAAGGTTCTCAAAAGAATGCAGATGACGGTGTCAAGTCAACTGAAGAATTGGTTAGTATTCTACAAAATATTACCGGCGGCATTAAAAAAGTTACTGATCTTCTTGGTGAAGTTTCAGCGGCAAGCGATGAGCAGGCACAGGGGGTCGAGCAACTAAACACTGCTGTAGCTCAAATGGATCAGGTAACCCAGCAAAATGCTGCAAACGCTGAAGAATCATCATCCGCCAGTGAAGAATTGGCTTCGCAAGCCAAACAAATGCAGAAAGTTGTTGGTGATCTGAGTCATTTGGTCCATGGAAGAAAAAGTGAAAGCAGGAGTGCGGAAATTAAGGCTGACAGTTATCAAGATTACCAGGAACCGAGTATCACCAACGGCATACGCGACAAAATTCAAAACAAGATAACCAGAAAATCCAATTCAAATAATAATGTAACAAAAGCTGGGATTGATTCTAACGAGGTGATCCCTCTTGATGAATCAGAAATGGCTGAATTTTAGGAAATATTACTCTCTCCGTGATAGTGGAATGGTGTCGCCCCTAGCCCCCACCTTGTGGCGGCACCAAAAAGAGGAAGTAAAACGAAAACACTTAATATAGAAGGTTTAATGAAAAGGAGGTAAACAAATGAAAATGTTTACAACACGTTATCAGGTAATCGCTTTGATGACAATGATGGTATTAGGTTTGTCGATTTCGGTTTTTGCCGGTGATATTGGCGAAACTATTTCTATCAATGGCTTTGGACACCAGAGCTATTTAAAAACCGACACCAACACATATGTTGTCGAAGATGCCAATGATGGTTCATTCAGAGATTATGTGACGGGACTTACTTTTTCAGCAAGACCAAGTGAAAAAGTATTTATAAGAGCCCAAATGTTGCATAGTTCAGCTGGATTACAGGTTGATTGGGGGTTTGGTGAATATCATTTTAATGATAATTTTGGTTTTAAGGCCGGTAAAGTAAAATTGCCGTTTGGTTTCTATTCAGAAACAATGGACGTAAAGGCTCTTCAACCATTCTCCTATTTGACAGGAATCTACTTTTATGGAGTCAATTCCTATAATGGTGTTGGTTTCTTTGGTTCACACGAATTTAATAGTGGCTGGGGCGCTGATCTTGAAGTTTTCGCAGGCGCATCAATAACCGCTGATGGAACTGGTATTCTCAAAGATTTTTATGGCGGTCAATTCTGGCTGAGACCTCCCGTTGATGGTTTAAAATTGGGCTTTGGACATTGGGAAACAGAAATCAATGTACCTGGCTGGCCAGTCTTTCCAGTTGCCATTTCAATGTTTTCAGGTGAATATATTGCCGACAGTTGGTTTCTGAGAAGCGAATATAATCTAAACATCCAGACTCATGAAAAGACAGGCACCAATCTCTATATTGAAGGTGGCTTTATGATAAACGATTATATTCAACCGGTTGTTCGTTGGGCAAATACTAAGTTAGAAGAAGGTTCATTGGCTCTTTCTTATGGAATTGAAGATACTGAAAACGCATATAGCTTTGGCGTTAATGTCTTCCCAAGTCCGGGAATGGTCGTAAAACTTGAGCATCATATTATGAAGGGTGACGCCAGCTTGCAGGCTACTCAGCGAGAAGGACTTAACTTGGGTACTATGACTCTATCAGGCCCCTCAGGCCCGGAAAATAACTGGAGTCTTACAAGCATGAGCGTTGCATTTATGTTCTAATTTCCAATTGTTATTAAGAAAACTAAGGAGTTATATGATGAAACACAATACAAGGTTGATATTTACAGTACTTGCACTATGTTTGATGGCAATGGCTGTCGCCCAAGCGGGAGAAATTGTTGTCATTGTTAATCCCGCAAGTAGTATCAGCAAAGCAACATCCGGTGAAATCGAGAAAGTTTTCATGGGAAAATCCTCTTCGGTTGAAGGCACCAAAGTTGTTCCTGTTGATCAGAAGTCTAAATCACCGGCACGAGCTGATTTTAGCGACAAGATTTTGGGAAAAACAGTGAAAAAGGTAACCAATTTTTGGAAAAAACAGGTTTTTTCTGGAAAAGGCGAACCACCGAAACGTTTTGAAGATGATGCAAAAGTAATTGCCTACGTTGCGGAGAACAAAAATGCCATTGGTTATGTTTCTGCTGATGCCTTATCCGATAAGGTCAAATCTATATCGGTTGACGGTAAGAAAAAATGGTAATATTGCAACTGGATATTAAACATAAACAATCCAGATTGGATTATTTGTACAAGCAATAATTTAATTAGGGGTTTTGCTTGCCCTTCCTTGGTCGCGGGGCTCCATACCCGCGGCCACTCCAATAGATATCATAATACTTTAATATTAATTAATTTATTCCACGCCCAAGACTGGCTTAAAATTGCTAAACCTCTTTTTAAATACTTAAACAACTCTCCAAATGTTCAAACATCGTCACAGGGTGAGCCTTAAGCCGCTCAATTGTTAATCGTCAAGTTGATGAACTCGTCTCATAGCCCCCATTTGATTCAAAGTAGTTTATTGGCCCAGTCACATACATATATAGTTCAATTCTATTGTCTTTCGTTAATAAATCTGACAGTTTTTATCCTTTAATAATTAATATAAAATATATCATCGACCTTTTCATATTCTAATAAATCCCGGAATTTTAAATCAATCTTAGTTTTTATATTTGCACTTTTGAATATTGAAGTTATTTTTTGCCTACAATATTTTCATGAGAATAAGTGGGTTTGATGAACGCAAAAGAAGCCAGGACAATTCTTATTGATTATCTGAAAACTGATCCAAATGTAGAAGGTCTCCCTGAAATATCATCGTGTGAGTTATCAGAAAATAAACAACACTGGATCATCCAGATCAGAACATTGACAGAGAGCGACCATCAAGATGTTTTTACAGGCGTGGGAGGTTATCTTATAGACAATGATTCGGGAGAAGTTGAAATAGTGCCATCAGGGGGATCAATCGAGGATTTCCTGCAGGACAAAAAAGATAAGCTCACCGCCGGGGTAAATGATTATGTTTTGTATCCTCATCCAGGACAGGATCTGGCTCATGAGATTCTCTACCTCCGTCAGCTAGCTCCTATCAGCTTGGAAGATGCCAGGTCGCTTATGTTCGCAAATGAGTCTGGTTGGATAAGCGGGAGTATGGCCGAACTCTCACTGGCACGCGAACAACTGCGGGCCAAAGGAATCAATTGTATCATCAGACCACAGTCTCCCGATTCATCCCGCCCGATTATGACCGGTCACTCGATATCTTACGAGGACGTGATTGAGTTTGTCAAACTTAGGGCTACAAATGCCGAGGGCCAAACCCGGAATGTCAAGGTTAATCTGCCAGATGCATATCAGCTTCCGATAAATGATCCAGAATATCATTCTTTCAGTTTGCCATTTGACTTGATTCTAATAATATTGGTAATCGTCGTAATCGTGTTGATTTGGTGGTTGATTTAGAGGAGGAGCTACTAAAACATATAGATTTACATTCTAATAATTATGTTGTCTCTGGGAATATTAATTCCAATTAATTATAAATTCCAAAAATTATCTTTTTTATTCATTTAATAATCCATTTATTGCCCTGGTTAAAAACTAAAACTTTAATTTATGAAGTGAGTCTATGAACAACAATTCAAACGGTTTAATCGTCGGATTCGGGTCAGCTCTGGTTGACATATTGATAAATGAAGATGACAATTTTTTAGAATTAGTCAACGCCGCCAAGGGCGGGATGTTATTGGTTGACTTATCTGTTTTGTCAGAGGCACTTTCTAATACATCAGCAATACCGACAATTGTTCCCGGAGGATCAGCCTGTAATACAATTATCGGTGTAGCCCGATTGGGCGGTCCCGCCAGATTTGTCGGTAAACGCGGCAGTTCCAAGATGGGCGAGCTTTTTGAATCGGACCTTAAAAAAAATAGGGTCGAACCGATGTTGCTTCAATCAACCACTCCCACAGGAAGGGTCCTGTCAATTATTACACCTGATGCACAACGCTCAATGCTTACTTATTTGGGTGCATCGGCAGAAGCAAAACCGGATGAGATCAATGATAGCTGTTTTAAAGATGCTGCGATAGTGCATATTGAAGGTTATCTTTTGTTCAACGAGGCGCTTATAACGGCGGTCTTAATCGGTGCCAAAAATAATGGAGCTTTGGTCTCAATCGATTTGGCAAGTTATACTGTAGTTGAAGCAACTAAATCTGTTTTGGAAAACTTAATTAAAAAATATGTTGATATTATTATTGCCAATGAAGATGAAGCCATGGCTTTTACCGGACACAGCAATGAAAACGATGCTATTAAGGCATTATCTGAAAAGGCAGATTATGCTGTCCTAAAAGTCGGTAAACGCGGAAGTTATATAGCTCATAACAATGATGTTCTGCGGATCGACCCAATAGGATCAGGTCCAGCCGTTGACACCACCGGAGCCGGTGATCTGTGGGCGTCCGGATTTCTATATGGTCTGGCTAATAAATTTCCGCTTGAATTATGCGGCAAACTGGGATCTGCATGCGGTTATGAGGTCTGTCAGGTGATTGGGGCCAATATACCCGATCAAGGTTGGAACAGAATCAAGGAAATACTGCCCTAAAAAGATATCTTCTATATTATCTTCTGCCTATATCTTTTTAATGATCTTCCCAGTCTATTAATCCCAATCAGTCGAAATTTTACAGAATATCACCGGTGGTGTTAAGAAAGTCACCGATCTTCTCAGCGAGGTCACAGCCGCCAGTGATGAACAGGCGCAGGGTGTTGAACAGCTGAATACTTCTGATGGTCAGATGGATCGTGAGTTATAAATACTCGCGGTTTTTTTAAATATTGTTCGCTTTTAATAAATAAAAGAAAGATTGAAGATCTGGAATGATCTAAGCAATTTTAGTTTTTAAAATAAATTATAGGGAAACTGCGGGGGTCGGCTCAAGGATAATATTTTCTACTTCACTATACAAAACATCAAGATCCTTGAGGAATTTTTCCTTGTGTTCCTGACCAAATTGTTCGGCAAGATCCCGATAATAATCAATAGAAGAAATCAGATTACGCTTGAAATCAATCGAACATTTTGCAGTTTTGTTCAACAACCCTTCAGATGCCTTCTGTAGTTCCAACTTGAAATGATCAATATAAAGCGATAATTCTTTAATGAACATATGTGGTCTTTCTGTATCGGTCAGAAGAGATATTCTTCCATAGATATGATCGACCATTTCCTCAAGTGTCGCAATTTTGGAAAAATTAGTAATATTAGGACCACAACAAACAGCCGGACGAGCTTTGGCG
>JAAERC010000074.1 GCA_024230695.1 Candidatus Zixiibacteriota bacterium | reverse complement strand
TCACTTTTGCCTTTTGTCATTTTTAACCTCACTATTTTAGATGATATTCTTTGTGTCCGATTAATATCTGTGGTGTTTTAATCTTGATTTGATATTTATCTTTTAGAGTTTTGATGATTTTTTTCCATGTCTCCTGCTTCTTTTTCGCCTTGATAAGTTTGCTAATTTCCGTCTTATGGGACGATGAACAGATAATACAATTCTGCCCGATTTCTACATCAATATCAAACCGTTCTTTAACAAACCCGGCCAGATACTTTTTTAGTTTAGCTAATGATCTTCGATGAAGCCCCTCGATCCGGCTGATTCGTCGATTTTGAATTTTGGCTATCTCGCGATAGGTTTTTCCTTGAAAATAATAACTCTCAATAAACTCCTGTTCCTGCGATTCCAGTTTTTCAAGCGCTTCTCGAACAGCCGAAATCACCTGTTCATCCGGTTTGATAAGATCGCTTTGGATCTGGATTTTACCCGCCTGTCCCGGATCGATACCGATATCAACTATCCAGTTCTGATAAATGATTTTCCCTTTGGCCATAGATTTTGTCCTTTTTAAGAAACAAAGAGAAGAAATTAGAGTGGATATGTCTACAACCTACGGGTCGCACAATTTGATGCGATAATTAAGACTCCTATGTCATGTGAGTCACATAAAATAAAGATCAATAAGTTTTTTCTTTCCAAACGAAACTTTTTATATGATTATGCCATATTGTTGTATATTCAACCATTATACTGATGAGGTAAATATGACAGATATGGAAAAGAATGACGCAGAATCTCGTTCGGGTCAAATGATTGGCGGTCTGATTGTTTTGGGAGTGGGATCATTATTTTTATTAGTTAATTATGATATTATCCCTCCATTGGATGAAAGCTGGCCATTTTTTATGATCATTGTTGGAGTTTCCCTGATAGCAGGCGCCTTGTTCAAAAAAAAGAAAAGATCTGAAACAGAACAATAACTTTGACTGACGACAACTACAACTTCGATTTATCACCTGATAATCCAAATGGCTGGGAAACAGATGGTGGCGAAAATCAGGAGCGGATGAAACCTACCGGTAAGCCATTTCGGAAAAGCAAGGTCTCATATTTTACTCTGCTTTTTCTTTTGGTTATCTGGCCGGTGATGTCGGTGGCGTTTGTTGGTGATCCATCGCAGATGCTCAGGATGTTATCGGTATCACCCATTGTTATGGTTTATCTGCCAACAATCGTCATTCAGTGGCTGGTATTCGGTCTGATATGGATAGCGGTATGGCGCGAGGGTACTGGGCTTGCCGGGCTCGGATTCAAACGAATCCGAACCATTGATTTTGCCTGGGCAATAGCATTTCTGATTGTCTCAAATCTTCTTTTAACCCTGCTATCGGTTTTACTGGCAAAAATCAATCTTGAAATACCAAGTGAAATTGATTTGATCCTTCCAAAGACAATGGCGGAACGAATCATCTGGGTATTTTTATCGCTAACAGCCGGCATATGCGAGGAGACAATTTTTAGAGGTTATCTATTGACAAGAATTAGAATATTCGGACGATTTAAGAATTGGATTGCTCCGGTTTTGATAGCATCGCTTGCTTTTGGCTCGGGACATGCCTATCAGGGAGCCGGCGGATTTATATTGATTACAGTTTACGGTATTATGTTTGCACTATTGTTTATAAAAACCAAAACGCTTTGGCCATGCGTTATCGCTCATTTTTTACAGGACGCCATGGCCTTGTTCTACACTGGCTCAGGTTAGGAATTGTAAAGCTATTATTGGTAGCCCACAGCTTGCTGTGGGTCGACTGAATATGCCAGGAATTTATTAACCCACACCAAGGTGTGGGGCACCCCTATATTTATCTTACTTCAACAATAGCATCTTGTGGGTCTGCTCGAACTTGTCTGTTTCTATTCGATAAAAATAAACACCACTGGCTGATTGTTTGCCATTTGAGTTTTTACCATCCCACTGAACCGTATGTGTTCCCGAATCAAATAGCTTATCTATAATAGTCGCTATTTTACGACCCAATAAATTATAAACCTCAAGTTTCACATGGCTCTTTGACGGCAAGGCAAACTCAATTGTTGTCGATGGATTAAACGGATTTGGATAGTTTTGCTCAAGACTGAATCCGCTCGGAAGATTACTTGGTTCGGTATCATCAATATCAGATTGATGATAATCGATCTGTGTCATATAAACATTATCACCATTGGCACGAGAATCGACCCATGCTATAACAGCCTTTTGTCCATCCATTGTTACCGTAGGCGATTTCATATATCTTTGCTGAGTATCCGAAACAGGCTTATTGCTTCCATACGGAGTCAGGTCAGGATAAAATACCTGATAAAAAACTTCATCACGACTGTTTCGTGTATCGACCCATGTGGCAATAACGGAACCATGTCCATCAACCGCAATATCGATTTCTTCTTTGATCCCACCTATTCCGCCTGTTATTTCATATGTAGGATGAATAATACTTCCTGTCTTATCAAAAACAGTTAGATAGAGATAATCAACTGCACCTTTACCGACCCAAAGCAAATATATATCACCATTGGCATTTGATGCGGTCGCAATATTTGAGATTGATTGTCCGGTCTCATCGCTGTTAAAACTAAATTTATTAATAAAGGTAACTTCTGAATCATATCTGGCAAATATTGCCGACGGGCCACCGTCAATTCCTTGCGAAAGCCAGGCAATAGTGAAGATATTATTATCAGACATAACATTTACATCAATGTTATTAAATTCGGTGAGTTTGTCAGAAACTTCAAAAATCTCGCTCCAGTCATTAATTAGGTAACCTATTTTTCTGGAATAAATCTGACCATCACCATTTGCATAATCTATCCATGATACCATTGCAGATCCATCAATAAATGTAGCTACGGATGGATTGGATTTGGGCGTAATGCTATTAGTATCTGAAATAATTAAATTGATCTCAGATGGAATATTTTGAATTAGATGTGAGCCCAGTATTCTTTGGCCCATGACTCCGTTAATTGCTCGGTTATCTTTCCAGACTATTAAAGCATCAACATCAATAATTGAGATATCCGGTTCAGTTTGTAAAACCATTTGATTATCTATATTGATAGGACTATTAAAAAGATCAGAAATCCCATTATCGCCTATCAATTGCCAGAATATATCACCATCATCGTTTCTTTTGTCTGAAAATACTGCCACATATGCTGATTCCTGGTCATATGCATCAATTGCCGGCTGTGTCGAATGAGCACCTATTGCATCATTATTAATAATAATATCATCAGCAGAAAAGACAATGCCATCCGAATCGTACTGCTTCATCATTATATCCCAATTACCTCGCCGTGAGTCTGACCATAAACAGTAAAGATTATTGTTATTATCAAACTCAAGCGATGTTTCCCAACCTGTTTTGGAATTTGAATCGCTTGCTGTAATAATTGATCCATCGGGAGTGACATTCGAAAGGAATTTTTGAATTAGAACCTTATCACCATTACCAACCGATGACCATGCGACTGCCAAATTACCGGATAAATCAATAGCCATCGAAACAAACCAATCTTCAGTTCCTTCGGTATTGGCGGAAATATTTTGGTTGTCACCAATTAATCCCTCGGTTCGGGTAATCCGCTGTAAAAACAGACGCTGGGTCCCGCTTCGTTTATCAAAAAATGAAATTATATAGCCATCGGTAGTCGAATAAACTATTTCAGGAAGAAACTGCTCAGCTGTAAGATAATCAAAATCGATGATTCTCTGGTTTACACCATAGAGTGAACCATCAGAATTAACAAACTGCATATAAATATCAGCATTTCCATTTCGCGAATCTTCCCACGTGACGGCAGAATTACCAGATGGTTCCACCGCTATCGCTGGTGCTCGATAAGTCGCGGTGGTTTCATCATTAATGGTAATATTCTCAGTTAGGGGAGTGCCATCGCTTGAAAATATTCGGAAAATAATGGAACTGCCAGTAAAAAATTGTTCCCAAGCAACAGCCAACTTTCCGCCAGGATAGAGTGCCATATCAAATAAACCGGCATAACCAAGAGCCGGGTTGCTTATTCTAAATTCGGTTTCTCTTGTTAAATCTCCATAGAAATGGGAAGCGAATATCCAGCCGGTAGCATCATCGCGCCACCCCAAATAA
Organism: Candidatus Zixiibacteriota bacterium; assembly: GCA_024230695.1. Next base: position 5 of record JAAERC010000074.1, on the reverse strand, counting down.
AATCC
>JAAERC010000073.1 GCA_024230695.1 Candidatus Zixiibacteriota bacterium | reverse complement strand
CAGCAGAAGTACTGTCAGTATAATCAAACCCCACTCGGGGAGGGTCGGGATTGATGTACCCAACCAGTAAATAGTAGGATTAAATGGAACTCCGTTTTGATTTCCAACAACTTCAGTCCCATCGACAATTACGGAGATATTGGCTCCTATAAGGGTAAACTTCGTAGGATCAGTGGGATCAATCACGAATTTTCCCTGTGGATTTGAAAAATCCCACCATTCTTTCCAGTAGCTCACAAAATCCTCCGGTCCCATGTCGGGATTAGCGGCAACATTATTCAATTCAAGGATTGATCCATCCACTTCAATCCTGATCGAATATGTTGAATTTGTTCCTTGTCCTGATACCTGAAATTTTTCATTGGCTATTGAGTCTTGCGGCACCATTGCAACAAGGATAATAAAACACATAACGGAGGAGGTTAATTTTAATTTCATTTATAACACCTTTTTTCATTCTATTTTTATAAAGCCTTTTCCTCTTAAGTAAATCACAAAAAGCACCGGTAGAGACTATACTTAGAAAAATATTAAACATTACGCCGGTGTAAACCTTTCTCTTCTCTTACGCATTAACTATATCACATCATTTCACTATCATCATTTTCTTGACTTGTTGGAAATCTCCGGTTTTGAGTTTGTAGAAGTAAACTCCACTGGAGAAAGCAGAGGTATTCCAATTGATGGTGTGTTGTCCGGCGCCCATATCGTCATCATGGAGAACATCGATTAACTGACCAGCAAGATTGTAAACGCTCAGATTAACATATCCGGCTTCTGCTACATCAAACAGGATTGTGGTGGCGGCATTAAATGGATTGGGATAGTTTTGATTGAGAACAGGGACCATCGGGATGATATCATCACGTAAACCCCATTCGCCATTTTCACCCCATGTTGAGCCTTCGCCCCGACCCCATGCTGTGGTGAAGATGAATTCAAAACAGCAGCAGCCAAGGTAGTTGTTTGTACCAAGACCCATATAGTTCCAGAGAGCCACATCGACAAAAGGATTGGAAACTGTGCCAGGTTTATAGTAATAGTATCCTGTGAATGAGGAACCAGGAGCTAGGTTTGGAACTAATGTCTTAGTTAAGTTAAAATCATACTGGGGGCCAAAACAGTCAATATTAGTCGGAATGATTTCACCGATAACCGGGGCAATTGGGACAATACCACAATTAGTAACTGTCAGATCCCATTGGATTGTACCGTCTTCACGAGGTACACGAGGTGAATGATTTATTGTGGTACAGAATAAACAAGTATCATTATTATCCATATAAACGTCAACTATAGACCCAGATAGAGTACCGAATACTGACCCTATTGGCATCAAATCACTAAGTTCTGGCGGTACGCTTACTACGTTAAACTCCACTTCGTTTGTTTGATTATAAGAAGTAGGGTAATTGTCAGGTGGCCAGCCTAGGGCAATTCCTTGCATAATAACAGATTCAGTATTTTCGAGTATTATATCACCATATATCGTTGTAACAGTAAACAGGAAGTAATACTCATTTTGTTGGTCCGCTGGATAATGGTTTATACAAGTTGTGTCCTGAGATATAATCAAGGCGGTTGAAGTCGAAAATCCGTCGTTTAGGATAACTGTTGTGGGATATTGGTATCCAGCAGTGTCTTCAATTGTGCCTTCGGCTAGAAGATCAGCCCATTCCAAATACACTGTGTAACAATTGGGTTCTATGCCGTTGATTGCTGAAACTGTTAGCTCAAATTCCCCGGTGAGGTTGCCAAGTGGAGTATATGAGAAAACTGTATGGCGGCATGCTGCCAATGTTCCGATGCAACCGGCGTGTCCAAAAGCATAAATTTCGATAGGAATCATGAAAAGGACAGTACAGAATGTTATGACAAATATGCAAAATAGAATGCGAGTATTTGTTTTCCTGCGAATTTCCATTTTATTCCTCCGTTTATTTATTAGTTTATGATAAACTTTTATCTATTAATGATTCGACTAATATCTCAACGCTTTAGGTATATCCTAATATTAGATTTAGACTCATTTATAGAGCATCTTAATGCTCTTCTTATTTTTAATTTGCGCGGCGGTGCCCGCGTATCCGGAATCAGGTAGAATCTTGACGGGGCTTTTATTAAAGAATTGTTTAGTACCCAATGAGCTTCATATTCAGGGATAATCTGTACTTTTCTAATCGTTTCAGTTCTTTTTATTAACGAGGCGAATATCGAATAAAATAAACCAAATGAAAACCAGGATCCGGTTTTCTTAATCAGACCGAAACTGAAACAGGGGGATAGAAATTTATCGATTTTCGATACAACCCATAGAAAATTTGATTCCCGCTTGATATCCTTATACATTAATCCACTCCAGCCCAACTGCAATAAAAGCAATCTAAGCCATTAATGTTTCCCCTTAAAATGAATCATAAGCGAGTTGCAGCGTTCTTCCAGCTTTGATAAAGCTAATGTAGAATAGTTACTATTGTCAAGTTAAAGTTTAAAACATTACAGTATCTATGGGTGTGTGTGGGGTTTTTGAGGGATATGTTTAACTATATAGTAATTAACGATAGAGTTTGCGGAAATTTCTTTTAAAAGTCAATGTTAACCAAATCCCGACTGCGGCTAATGGTTGGCCTTCACTCCGTGCAAAGATTGAAATGAAGCGGGTAATAAATTTTGAGAATTCATTGGAAGATATTTTAACCTTTTCGGCATATGTTGTCACAGATAAGTAAAAGGTTATGGCGGTAAATTCAATTGTATGTATTAGTAAT
>JAAERC010000072.1 GCA_024230695.1 Candidatus Zixiibacteriota bacterium | reverse complement strand
GCATGGGTCGAGGGGGCTAAATTGACGGTATTTAGGCAAATGGGTGTTGCCGTGCTTGCAGGGGGGAAGAAGGTACGGCAACATCCCTATAAATTATCTACCGGCAGTATAAGATTAAAAATACAAGCTAGTTTTCCAATTAGCAATATACCAATAATGTTAAGCGACCAAAAAACAGAGGGGGAAATCTTTGGGTCGTTTGGCGAATCGATATTGCCGTATTCAATTTTGGGGAGATGGATACGGCAATAACTTTTTTGGCTTCGGGAATCCGCCTCCTGAATTAGGATAATCGCATCTTCAGGAATTGCTTGAATCCCATACTACACGGGAATAAATAGTTCCCACACTAAAAATTGCTTGGCCTTGGGGGCTAAACCACAGGACAGCAAAATATCACAATATAATATTCGTGGAGGAATATTAGGATGAATGATTGCACTGTCAAAAACAACACTCAGGAAGACCGCCTGGTTCGTATTAGTACAAATCAGTGTACAAACTGTTCAGAACCTTTGATAGAGGCCTGTAGATGGGCCAGAACCGCTATCTCAGATTCTATAACATTTGTTGTTTATATCGCTGAGAAAATTAAGGATGAACATCAGGCGGAGTATTGTAATGAGGCTCGTCATATTTTGGTTGAGAATTTGACCAAAGCTATTGACGGGATTGATAATGCTATGGCGGCGTCAAACTGCGCGGAATAAATTATTGGGAACAGCCAAAAAGCAAAATAATCCTCAAAAAAGTATTATGTTTTTTTGTTGATTATTATTTCCAATTAAAATATTATTTCTCAAATTAAACAGGGGTGTTGTGTGGCTGACAATAATATTATAACATCAGTAAATAATACCGATGATGTGGGGCAATTTACTGAGACATATTCTTCATTTAATAAAATCATTAACCGTTTGCAGAGACAATATTTATCGCTTAAAGATACGTACACCGAACAGAGCGAACAATTACAAACAGTAAATAAGTCACTGCAATCAATGGTTGGTGAAAATCGTGCCGTTACAGAATTTTTAAACAGTATCTTAAACTCTCTTTCTTCGGGAGTTGTCGCAGTTAATCGTTCCGGTAAAATCACACATATTAATCCCGCGGCAAAAAAAATTCTTGGCCTGGCCGATGGAAGAAGACAATATTATGGCTTGTCCTGCGAAGAGATTATAAAGCCGGTTGAGAATTCTGCGTATTCCGCCGGCAAGACAGTCAAAACTGGACAAGCATTTGAGAATATTGAAAAGAAAATAGAAACATTTCAAGGGAATATATTAACGCTTTCTGTCTCATCATCTATTCTACAAGATGATTCAGGTGAAATTGTAGGAGCCGTCGAACTTTTTTATGACATTTCCAAATTAAAGAAAATGGAAGAACAGATAACGAGGATGAAGACACTGGCTTCACTTGGTGAGATGGCCGCCTCTATCGCACATGAGATTCGTAATCCATTAGTGGGTATTAGTGGTTTCGCGTCTCTTCTAGCTCGTGATCTTGAAGATAATAGCCAGCAGAAAGATATGGCCAAAAAAATTGTTGATGGCGTTAATAGTATCAACAAGACAATTCAGACACTTCTTGAATTCGCACGAAATCAGAAGGTACATAAGTCCTCGCTTGATTTGGCATCATATCTTGGGATGGTTTTAGAGAATTTTTATACTGAGTATAATATCGATGGGTCAACGAATTGTATATCCAGTGATCACGTTTCGCAGATAAGGGTTTCGGTTGATCTTGATCGCCAATTATTCCGTCAGGCTTTATATAATTTAATGAAAAATGGTTTGGACGCCGGCGGAGAAAAGGCGCATGTTAATATCAGATGTTTCGAAATTCCAATTGCTCAGGCTCAGAAAAATTATGGGTCACTTATGGAGCTCTCTGGAACCGAGTCACTGGCAAAAATTGAGATTGAGGATAACGGTCCGGGAATTCCTAAAAGAGATCTAAGTAAGATATTCTCGCCGTTTTATTCTACTAAGGAGAACGGCACCGGCCTTGGTCTGGCGATAGCATGGAAAATAGTAAAAGCGCATGAAGGCGATATCAGTGCTAAGTCAACAGTGGGGAAAGGTACCAAGTTTACAATTGTTTTGCCTGCCCGCTCAGGAAAACAAATGGAGAATCAATTATGAAAATGAACATACTTGTCGTCGATGATGACCAGCTTGTAAATGATTTTTTGGCCGAAGCACTTTCACGAACCGGACATCATATTGATACATGTTTATCTGGCGAAGATGCTTTAGAGGAATTGGCTGATAAGAAATATGACATGCTTGTTTCAGACATCAAGATGAAGGGGATTGACGGCATAACCTTATTAAAAGAGGCAAAAAAAATACAACCTGAGATAGTGGCTGTTATGATGACTGCCTATGGAACCGTTGAGAATGCTGTTGATGCCATGAAACTTGGTGCATATGATTATCTATTAAAGCCGGTTTCCCCCGACGCTATCGAATTACTTGTAGCCAGAACTGCCGAATTGATTGCGTTAAAAAACGAAAATAAGCAATTAAGGGCCGATCTGACAAGCCGTTATCAAAATATTATTGGCAAATCGATAAGAATGAAAAAAGTATTTGAGCTGATTGAATCGATTGCAGATGCCCGTTCAACTGTTATGATAACCGGGCAATCGGGAACTGGTAAGGAACTGGTTGCGCGGGCGGTTCATTATGCTTCCTTACGTAAGGATAAACCGTTTATAAAATTAAATTGCGCCGCTTTGCCTGAGAATTTGGTGGAGTCAGAACTTTTTGGATATGAAAAAGGTGCCTTCACCGGCGCGGTTCGACAGCATAAGGGACGATTCGAACTGGCTGATACTGGGACTCTCTTACTGGATGAAATTTCGGAGATTCCACTTGGGCTACAAGCAAAGTTATTAAGAGTCTTACAGGAAAAAGAATTTGAACGAATCGGTTCCGGCTCTACAATTAAAGTTGATGTCAGAATAATAGCTACTTCTAATCAGAATCTCAAAGAAGCAATCAATAAAAAAAGATTTCGTGAGGATTTATATTATCGGCTTAATGTGATTCCGATTAATATCATCCCATTAAATGAACGTCTGGAAGATATTCCTCTTTTAACAAGTCATTTCATTGAAAAATATAATGAGGAAAATAATAAGGATATCAAATCTGTTGATGACTCGGTTTTTCGTTTATTTATGAAATACCATTGGCCGGGCAATGTTCGTGAGCTTGAAAATTATATCGAGCGGGCAGTTGTGACATCGTCAAATAATCATTTGGAACGTGGTGATTTTCCACCCGAGCTTGCACTTGGCAAGCTGGGTGACCAGATTAGAGGAGTTGACTCAGGAATAACTCTGGCTGAGGGTGAGAAATACCTTATTTTAAAGACGCTTGAAAAGTGTAACGGCAATAAAACCCGTGCGGCCGAACTGCTTGATATTACGCCAAGAACTATCCGCAATAAATTATCTGAATACGAATTGACCAATTCGGAATAGAACATTTACCCCAAAATCTTATTTTGGGGTGATAAATCGTTTCTACACTTCATAATTCATCGTAATTGCCGATATTTTATATGATTGGGTTAAAAGCCCAATTGAAAAAGATTAAACTATTTTCGCTTTTGGGCGATTGGATTATTATGGATTTTGCTACAATTGGCGGTCTGGTAATTGGTATTGGTGCAGTTATTGTGTCATTCCTTATGGAAGGCGGGCATCTCAGTGCCATTTTGCAGGCTCCCGCTATGATAATTGTTATTGCTGGTACTATAGGGGCCAGTTTCATTACTACCTCAGTCAAAACAATTATGCGTATCCCAAGTTATCTTAAGTTGGCCTTATTCGGAAGTAATAATAATCCGCTTAGTATAATCGCGATGATTATCAAGATGTCTGAAAAGGCTCGTATGGAAGGTATTTTGGGTCTTGAAAATGACATGAAATATATACGAGATCCATTTTTTAGAAAATCAATCCAGCTTGTTATTGATGGTACAGAAGTGACGGTTCTCAAATCAATTTTGGAAACGGAAATTGCATATGTGGAAGAGCGTCATAAAAAGGGAATAGCTCTCTTTCAAAAGTTGGGCGGTTTCTCACCTACCCTTGGTATTAT
>JAAERC010000071.1 GCA_024230695.1 Candidatus Zixiibacteriota bacterium | reverse complement strand
CGAGTCAGACCTTCACTGCATATCCAAAAACTCAAAGTAAATAATAAGGCCGAGATAATCACTCAAAAAGAGATGGCTTTCAATTTGACTGAATTTGATGATGTTATTAAAACTCGGTTGAATTCCCAAATCAAGGAAAAAGAGTTGGAGCAATTATGGAAATTAACATCCGGCTGGTGCGTTAATATTGGTCTGATATTGGAGATCCTGCAGAAAAAAGGAATTCATCATAGTACAAATATTATTGACACTATTAAGGGATCAAACTCGATTGAAGAATATATGGAAGATGAGCTATTATCTGAAGTAGCTCCCGAACTATTGGATTTTTTGGCGAAAAGCTCTGTTTTTGATGTCCTGTCGGAGGAGACCTGTTCTATTATTTATAAAGATCGCAATAAAATAAAAAAATATTTAAATCTGTTGAAAAACTCGTCGATCCCTTGTTTTATTTTACCTGAAAAAAACAGTTATAGATTGCATCCTTTATTAAGACAGTCGGCCTCAAATGTATTTAAGCAGAACTATTCGAACGACGTTTATCAGAAATTATATATGTCGGCGTCAGATTACTATTTATCAAATAAGCAGATCATTGAGTCGATTGCTCTGTTGATCGATCTGCCCGACTATGAAGCGGCGCTGGAGTTGATAAATAATGAGTGGTTTGCTATTGTCCAACAAAATAACCAGGCCCAAATCGGTAAATGGCTGGAGCAGTTTCCAAGGAAAAAGCAGACTCATCCCTTATATATAAAAATCAAAACAAATATATTTTCGATGACCGGCCAGAATATAAAACTGGTCGAGTATTTGTCAAAAAAGCTGAAACCTGAATATTTTGGTAAAAGCGATCCTATCCATGGAAATCTTTGGTTTCAAATGCAGTGGGCCTATCTTTTTGTTGTCCAAAAACCATACTATCAAACGTTAAAAAAGAAATGGATCAAATTTAATAAGGAATTTGGCCCGTTTGGCGATCCGATCAAGGCGGCCGTTGAGCATATTCTTGGTGTCTCAGCCGGTTTTGAGCTGCAGTATGAACCCGGCATAAAACATCTGCAAAAAGCAATTGAGTATTATGGCGAAAAATCAAGAGTAAATCAGGTCGTGGCACAAAATAATATTTCCTTTTTAAAGCACAATCTGGGTAGGTCAGAACCAGCATTGGCCGAATATGATAGTACAATCAAAACATGTATTTCAGATGAGATGTTTGCTCCCCTGCCCATTGCACTGGTTAATAAGGGCCTTATAGAAAATGAAATGGGTCGGTTAACAGAATCTTTGGAAACAATTGAACAGTGCGAGGATATTTGCCTTAAGTACAATTTATCCAATATTGGCGTGCTTGTTGATATTAATCGAATCAAAGGGACATCCTTATGGTATTTGGGCGAAAAGATCGAAGGGATTGAATATTTAAAAAAAGCCTATCAATTAGCCTCAAAGTACGGTCAGCATGAAATGGTGAATGTCGGAATTCTTATAGAATATTACAATTTGCTGAACGGTAATATTGAGGAAATAATAAAAGCCGAAGATATACCTCCCGCAAAAAGTCAAAAAGAGAATCGACTTCCATATCTTGTGAAATGCAGTGTTGGCTTGATATTGGAAGAACAGTATGATGAAAGTAAGCAATATATTGAGGAATTGCTTAAGGTAAGCACTAAGTGTAAATTGATTCCCTGGCAAGTTTCTGGAAATTTCCTGATGGCTTATTGTTTGTATAAGGCAAAAGGGAATTTAGAATTTAAAAAATATCTCAAAAAAGGTTTGACCTTATTAGAAAAACTAAATTGGGACTCGTACCTATTAGCCAATGATCTTATAACAGGTTTTGTGTATTCCAAAGCAATCAGATACAATATTTTATCCGGCACGGCCGCCAGGCTTATTTCTGGAGATTTTATTATTGATCTTACCAGCGTATTTAATGATGAATTGGATCATGGTCGATGTACGGCGGTTGAAAAATCAAGGCTTATTAAATCAGCAATTGACTTGAAAATACGAGGATTAAATAAGTCTATCTCTAGGTGTACTGATCGATCCAATAAAGAGCTGGCTCGATTATCAAAAAAATATGTAACGAAAATCAAGGAAGTATCACTGCCGGATCTAAATATTAAATTGTTGGGGCAGTTTACTGTCTTATCAAAAGGGAAATTAATTTCAATAAACCGAAAAAAATCCAAAATGCTGTTTCAGATCCTTCTGGTCGAGCATCCACAGCCGATTCATGAGGAAAAGATCATTGAATTCCTTTGGCCCGATAGTAATCTTTCAAAAGGAAAATCAATTTTGCAAACATCGGTCGGTGATCTGAGAAAAGCATTGGATCCATTATATGAACCAAGAGGCAAGTCATATATTAAATATACTAATCAACAGTACTATTTAGAACTTCCCGATGGTTCCCAAATTGATACATTTATGTTTGAGGATACATTAAAGAAGGGGATAATCTCCATTGATAAAAATTATGTCTTTGATGAATCCTCTGAAAAAGAAATAATTAGAGCCTTGGAGATGTATAAGGGTGAATTGATCCCGGAACAAAGGTATGAGGACTATTCAATTGAATATGGCGAAAGACTTCAGAAACTTTATCTCGATGGAACCCTTGCGTTCTCAAAATATCTCTATAAAAAGAATAGATATGAAGAAGGTATCACTGTTTTGCAAAATGGGCTGAAGCTTGATCCACTATGGGGGCAGGGTGTTGTGCAACTTATGAAAATCCAGGTAAAAAACGGAAATATTTTTCAGGCGATGAAAACATATAGAAATTATGAAAAACTCCTAAAAAAAGAGCTTGATCTTTCACCCGATAGAGAAATATCATATTTCTTTAATAATATAATCAAGCAAATCAATAATATATAGTTCGAATAATAAGTATACTTATTTGATCAACAGTAATTCCCTTAGATTCATAAAGCCCAACATATAAGACACTAATTATCTGTTTGAGTGTATTCTAATATTCTTGTACCGCTATATGGCGCAAAATTGACACAAACTTCATTCGTAGTTCGCCATATAAAGGAAAATGGAATTTGAAATATTATCAAATCAACAATAGTAAGCCATTGAATTGCATCATTATAATCATGTAAATCAGTTTCTTTGGCTTAAGCAGTTTCCCTCAAATAATTTCGAAGTTCATCAATTAAGGAACGCCAATTTATTCAAGTTTTTGTATCCAATGATATTAAGGCAATATGATCAAATTATTTTTTCTTCCCTATCAATTTTCCAATATCCTGCCCTATCACATAAATAGAAGGTACCAAAACCAGTGTTAACGGCGTCGCAAACAATAATCCCCACCCAAGTGCCAGAGCCATTGGTGACATAAAGACGGCTGTTCCGCCAATTCCATATGCCAAGGGCAAAAGTGCCACGACAGTTGTAAGCGTGGTCATAACAATCGCGCGGAGTCTTTCCTCGGTTCCCTGGGCCACAATTTTTTTCATATCGGCCTCGGGGGATTCTTTTTTTAGCCGGTTGATATGGTTGACCAGAACAAGCGAATCATTCACCACCACCCCGGACAACCCGACGATTCCCATGATGGCGACAAAACTGAACGGTTCACCATGCAGGCCAAAAGTAATAATAACGCCAATGATCCCAAACGGAATCGCGACCATAACCATAAACGGCTGGGTGAAAGAATTGAATAATAGTACTAACAGAAAATATACGGCAATAAGTGCAATGACCATTGTACGGTACAACCCGACCATCGATTCTTCGGTCTCGACCGCCTCACCGCCAAGCCCCAACTGCAACCCGGGCCAGTTTGTTTCAATATCAAAATGGGCGAACAACTCATCGGTGACCTCAATAGAAGTAACAATATCCTGGTCCAAATCAGCATCGATAGTGATAGTCCGTTCACCATTATAATGACGGAAATCAGATTTACCCGGCCCCGATTTTAGTTTGGCCACATCTTTTAACGGGATCAACCGACCACGCTGATTGGGAATCCGTAAGTTATGGAGATAATCAATATTATGCCGCGCTTCTTCATCCATGATAACTCTGAAGTCAACATCCTCTTCGCCGTAACGTACCGATGTAACCACTTCACCGTCATACGCGATCCGAACATTCTGCGCAATATCGGCTACAGTCAATCCCAGCCGGGACAGTTTGTCGTAATCAACATCAATGACAACCTGATCTTTGCCACCTTTATCGTCACGAGTAATATCTTTAACGCCATTTATTGAGGAAATAAATGTCTCAACCGAATCGGCCAGTTTGGTTCGTAGTTCATTATCAGACCCGGCAATCCGAATATTAATTGGTTTGCCGACTGGAGGTCCGCCGGTTTCAATCGAAAATATGATCTCTTTAAAACCTTTCATATCTTTCGATTTAGCCCTCAACTCCTCTACTATCAAATCTGCAGTGCGGGTTCGCTTATTGTACGGTGTCAATGTAACCGCCATGGCGGCATAGTTTTCGCTTTCGGCGTTAAGCATGACATTCACGCCAATACGAGTATTAAATGAACCAAGTTCTTCATCGGGCAAAGTTGCGATCAATTGTTCGACTTCTTTTACTTTTTCAGATGTCGTTTTAAGGGCGGTTCCGGTTGGCATCTCAACTAATACATAAAATTTCTGCGCCGCATAACCGGGGAAAAGGATAAATTTAATATAATTACCGGAATACCACAATGAACCAACTAACATGATTACTGATAATAGTACAAACAGGTATCTGAATTTTAGCGCCTTATGTAAGGCCCGTCCAAAACTTTCTCTCACCGGGTTGAACCATGTTCGACCAGTTGCTTGTGATGAGTTTTTAATTTTCCTTAATCCCTTATGTAGATGTGCCGGGAGAATAATCATCACTTCGCCCAGTGATATAAAAAGTGCCAAACTGATTGCTAATGGAATAACAAAAATAAATTTTCCAAAAATACCTGGCATAAAAAACATCGGAGCAAAAACCAAAAATGTTGTCAGGACTGTAGTTAGTACCGGTTGGAAAACCTCGGCGATCCCATTGACAGCTGCATCGAGTGGAGAGTCACCCTTTTCTCGTCGGGCATAAATATTTTCGGCGACAATAATAGCGTCATCAACAATTATTCCGATGACCAATACCAATCCGGTCAAGGTGATAGTGTCAAGATATGAGTCAAATTTGGGTAGTAGAAATATTGCGCCCAGCATTGTGACTGGTATTCCCATGGCCACCCAGAAGGCGGTTCGGACGTTAAGGAAAAGCGGGAGGAGTAGAACGACTAATATCAAACCAAGT
>JAAERC010000070.1 GCA_024230695.1 Candidatus Zixiibacteriota bacterium | reverse complement strand
GGTTCATATTACACCGGTATTACAAAAGATATTCCCAGCAGAATTAAAAGACATAACGCCGGTAAAGGAGCCAAGTACACAAGATCACATCGGCCGGTCAAATTAATTTATATAGAGGAATATGAAATTGAATCAGAGGTTCGAAAGCGTGAACATGAAGTGAAGGGTTGGAGGCGAGAGAAGAAAGAGCGTTTGATCTGTGGGTTTCCTTCGTCAATCCTAAAGGATTTTCTCAGGATCTCCGGACAGTAGTCCTCCGACGAATCCTATCCTCTTCGTCATATCACATATGTTTATGCCTTCGATCTGCCACATAAAGAATCATCCCGGAGTAATCCAAATTCTATTATACATCACCAATAGCTTGAATATTCCAATACCTTGCATGGTTTTATAATCAAATTTCATATAGTTTGCTCATTTGGGTTTATGGCGTTAAGCCCAGATACAGCTTGCGTCGAAGCCCCAAAGTCACTATTGTTGTAATTTAATATGAGGTAATCAAGCCGTAACATTGGGTTTCCTCAAAAAGGATGAACACAAGGGAGAAATATATGGCTATAAAAACAGTCAAAGAAGTTATGATCGCCTTGTCAGCATATGCCTCGGTATCCGAAGAGAGTACTCTTAAGGATGCTCTGGTGGCTCTTAGAGAATCTCATTCATCAATGTCACCCGATCAATATTACCATCGCGCAATACTGGTGAAAAACGGTGAGGGTGAGGTTGTCGGCAAATTGGGCTATCTCGGCATCATAGCCGCGCTTGATCCCAAATATGATAATCTTGAAGAAATGAAACGACTGGCCGGTTCGGGAATCACCAAGGCAGATCTTAGAAGAGAAATGAGGGATTTGGGGTTCTGGAATGATAAGTGTCATCTTATCAAAAAAAGAGCCAACGAGATAAAAATGAATCACGTGATGGTAAAATTCGAAGAGCGGATCGAGGAGGACAGCTCACTTGCAGAGGCGATGCATATTATGGCAGACCTGCAAATTATGTCACTACTGACAACACGAGATGAAAAAACTACAGGTGTAATCAGGCTGTCCGATCTATTTGAGGAGATGACCGATTATATTCTTTCTGAAGAATAGGCATTTGAATTACGAAAGACGTTTGGGAGAGAAATGAAAATTGTAATCAAACAAATTGGCGGTGAAAAAGGCATCATGGCCAATAAGACATTCTGGCTTTCGGTCGGAGTATTTTTATTTATAACAATTGGGTTTATTTTACCAATTCCGCAATCACTTATAGAAACCCTCAATAACCATGGTTTCGTCGAGAAGATGATTGATTGGGATTTGGCGTCCAATGTAGAAGATGTCGCCGCAAAAAGTATGATTGTTTTAGGCATGGTAGCGATGGCTGTCATCTTTTTTGCAACCGAGGCTCTACCAATAGGTGTCACTGGTATTTTGATGCCGATTTTTGCCTACTTCTTCAACCTTCTGCCGTTTGGTATGATAGGTAAAACATTTAGTGGTGATGCACCATTATTTATGCTCGGTGTTTTTGCGTTGGGGGTAAGTGTTGTGAGCGTTGGTTTCCATAAACGGCTAGCCGTCTGGATACTCGGGTGGACCAAAGGTTTTTGGTTACCGATGTTTATCCTGTGCATCAGTATGTCGGTTATTGGTTCGTTTCTTTCGGCACCGGCGATGTGTTCTTTTATGGTACCGGTATTGATCGCGGTTTATATGGGCGTGGTAACAAGTAATAGCAAAGGCGGGAAAATTGAACACGACCCGGCTTTGGCAAAACTATTGCTTTTTTCACTATGTTTCAGTTTGAATGTTGGCGGAGTCGGAACACCGGCCGCAGGAGGTCGAAATGTTATCATGATGGGATTCTTTCATGACTATAATGTACCTATCACATTCTTTGAATGGATGAAATACGGATGGCCGCTGGTACCTATCGGCGGGACTTTGGTTTTTGGATATATGATGCTACTTTTTGGGAGAAAAGTTAAAACAAAAGATCTGACCCCGGGGTTGATGGCCATCAAAAATGATGTTAGAGAACAGGGTAAGATGACTTATAAAGAGTATGTTACAATTGGAATGCTCTTGACTATTTTGTTTCTCTGGATTTTACAGGGAGAGGAATTGGGGTTAGGAGGGCCTGCTCTTTTGGCTCTTATTATTCCGGTTATATTTAAAACGACCAAATGGAAAGATATTCTCAAAGGCATCTCATGGGATGCCTGGTTTATGTATTGCGGTGCCTTAACGCTTGGCGTTCTTCTTAAGGAAAGCGGCGGGGCTCTTTGGCTGGCAAAAAGCTTTTTGAATGCTCTGGCTAATGTTAATATGAATGAGGGTTATGCACTTTGGGTCGGTATGTCAGGTTTCTCAGGTCTGGTTACTAATTTTATGTCTGATGCCGCAACAGTTGCTTTAACCGGGCCGATTGTTATTCCTATGGGTATCATGACCGGTGTTCCCGGTGAACCGTGGGCCATTGGTTTGGCCGTTGCTATGGCTTCTTCATACGCTCATTTTCTTGTTGTCGGATCACCGACCAACGCCCTTGTTTATGGCTTGGGAGTTTTCCCGGATTCACATAAACGGATTATTCACCCGGCTGATTTTATCAAGTATGGTCTGTTACTTTGGTTCTTATGTATGGTGATGTTATGGGTTGTTGAGCTTCTGTTAATATATAATATGAATGGATTCCCGCCCGACATATTGGATGTTGCTCGTGGCGCAGGAATAAGTTAAATTGACTTTATATACCGCCGGGTATCCCTACCCGGCGGTTTTATTTTATTATTACGTCTCAGAGAATCGTACTTGAAATTTATTTCAGGCACACTAGTTCTGGTTTATATTTGCTGAGGAAATTAATTTAATTAGGAGGAAAGAGAAACAAATTGTAACTAAATTGACTCAATTGTCTGAGCTGATTCACAAACCATATGTTTTATTCTACCCGCAATGGATCCCAGTGGTAATGATAAATCTGATAATCCAGCCATTGCGATCTCTCCGGGCATCCCATAGACCACCGAACTGGCCTGATCCTGTGTCATACAAAAGCAGTTGCCATGTTTTTTTAATGCTTCAACACCGACCAATCCATCACGTCCCATACCCGTCAAAATTACTGTCAGAATATTGCAGTTGAGATTTTTTGCAAGTGAATTAAACATAACGTCAACGGCAGGACGACAATTATGAATTAGCGGTCCGTCGTCAAGAACGATTACTTTCTGTTTACTTGATCCGCTATTCACTTCTTTTATTTGCATATGTTTACCACCGGGGGCAATATAGGCATAACCGGGCTGAAGACTGATTCCGTTGCGGCCTTCCATAACAATCAGTTTTGATTGAAAATCGAGTTTTGAGGCCAGAATCGAAGTGAATCCCTCTGGCATATGTTGAGTAATAACAATTGGAATCGGAAAATCTGCTGGCAGGCCTGGGATGATTTTATTCAAAGCATCAGGTCCACCGAGTGAACAACCAATAGCCAGTATTCCAAAATCAGAGACTATTCGGCATTTTGTTCTGGCTGGGGGAAGAATTTTGGTTTCATGGGGATCAATTTCATTGGATACTTTCTTGATGACTTCTACACGCTGATTTACTACAAAAAGCTTGATAAGAGGGCGCAGATATTTGGCAAAGTATTGTATATTTTCGGCACTTGTGTTATCTGTTGGTTTTTTTATAAAATATAATGCGCCAAGTTTTAGGGCTCTTATCGAACTGGCAGAACTGGTTCGTCGTGTTTCAGAAACCAGTACAATTTCGGTATTGGCATTGATGCTTTTTACCCGATTAATTGTATTTTTTATATCAGTCCGGGGCATCTCATAATCCAGAAAAACTATATCCGGTGATGATGAAGCTATTAACTTTAAGGCCCCCAAACAACTGGCTGAAGAGCCGATAACTTTTACAAATTCTATTGCTTTCAGCGCGGAGGTAATAATTCTGCGATAATTCTTATTGTTTTCAATGACTAATATTTTAATAGGTCGCATTTACTTTCTTCTCTTTTTCTTTTTGTCGCAATAGCCCCGCAAGAACCCATTATTTTATTAATCTGTATATCGGCATTAATCATAAGAACCTCTATACAATAAAAAATACTTTTAATCTAAAATTGCCCTGGTTTTTTTATTTTTTTCGGTTCCAGAATGAAATCATTTTTCTTGACAATATATCGCTATTTCCATAATTTTATTTTTATGATAATGGAAAGGATAAACAATTGAGTGTCTCTGAAAATACAACTGATTTGAAGACTGACCTGTTTGAAAAGTGCCGTAATTTTACCAGAGCCGATGAAGTTAAGGCGGCCGGTTTATACCCTTATTTTCAACCAATCTCATCTGCACCGGGCAATGAAGTTACTATAAATAACAAAAAGATGATAATGATAGGTTCTAATAACTATCTTGGTATGACCGATGACCCCAGAGTCAAAGAAGCCGCCGCGGATGCGGCCAGAAAGTATGGTTCTGGATGCACCGGTTCACGATATCTTAATGGAACTCTGGATATTCATGTTGAACTGGAAGAGCGACTGGCCAAATTTAGCCAAAAAGAATCGGCCTTGGTATTTTCAACAGGATTTCAATCTAATCTAGGCGCAATATCATGTATTGTTGGGAAAAATGATGTGGCTGTTATTGATCGTGCCAACCATGCGTCAATTGTGGAAGCCTGCAGATTAGCATATGGTAAGACATACAAATTTGCCCACAACAATATAGATGATCTGGACAGAGTTCTAGGAAATCTGGAAAAGAACGGCTTTAAGGGCGGTATTTTAGTAATTGTTGATGGTGTCTTTTCAATGGAAGGCGATATTATTAACTTGCCCCGATTAGTCGAGGTTGCTAACAAATATGGTGCCAGGATAATGGTCGATGATGCTCATGCGGTTGGTGTGCTGGGCAAAGGCGGTCGGGGAACCGGTGAACATTTTGATATGATCGATAAAATTGATATTCAGATGGGAACATTCTCAAAATCGTTTGCTTCTATTGGCGGATTTATTGCCGGCAGTAGCAATACTATTAACTTTATCAAACATCATTCACGCGAACTTATCTTTTCAGCATCATTACCGCCATCATCAACGGCGGTTGTCCTGAAAGTATTGGATATTATTGAGAGTGAACCAGAACGAATTCAAAATCTCTGGAAAAATGCCAAAAAAATGCAAACCGAATTTCGTCGGCTTGGTTTTGATATTGGTGCCACCCAAACACCGATTGTCCCGGTGATGGTTGGTGAGGATATGAAATGTTTTGCTTTTTGGAAAGAGCTATTCGAAAATGGGATATTTACTAATCCTGTAATATCTCCGGCAGTTCCGCCTGACCAGGCTCTTTTGAGGACATCATACACCGCCACTCATACCGATGAACATCTTGATCGTGTTCTTGATGTGTTTGAAAAGATTGGC
>JAAERC010000069.1 GCA_024230695.1 Candidatus Zixiibacteriota bacterium | reverse complement strand
TAATATAGGTTTTGGTAAAATAAATTGGTTCACCCTCGCCATCAGTACCCATAAATATGACATCAAAGGATCCTTCCTCTGTAGGCGTATATTCATAATATCCTAATGAAGGTGAGATGGTAGGAGTATTGGTCAGTGTCCCTGGTCCTGAGTCAAGTGTAATGCTAAGTTTTTGCCAATTATCAGCATCAGTTATAACAATAGTATCATAGATCGTGGAGCCTTCGCAAATTGAGAAACTTTCCTGCGTTGGTGGCTCAAATTCGGGTAAATAATTTGGGCAACTGGCGCACTCCGTTCTCATTGGAGTAGAAGAGGTGTCGGCCATATAAACAGCGCTACCATCTTTTGTAATATCACCAAAGACACTAAATGAAAATAATAGAAAAAAGGTTAGGGTCAGTGCCGTAACCGTGAACTTAGATCTATACATTATTCCTCCAAAAGCATTTCAGAAACCGATGATGCTCATGTACTGGCGGTACGGTACTATAAAGAGCATTATTAACTATATAGTTATAGCTACCCAATATCTTCTGTGCGTCCTTTAACACAATCGTCCCGGAGTAAACCGAGACAATATGTAAATCAGTAAGTACTATTGCAGTATAACAAAACCACCAATAATATATTCTTAAACCCAAATATGTCAAGCTATTTCTGGGATCAC
>JAAERC010000068.1 GCA_024230695.1 Candidatus Zixiibacteriota bacterium | reverse complement strand
AAATGGGATTTCAGCGATATTTATCCCGATTGGGAAACATGGTCGGCTGACATGGTGAAGTTGGAAAGACTGATGGATGATTACGCCGCAATGCAAGGAACAATCGGCGAGGATCCAGAAAATCTTCTGAAAGCATTTCTGTTAAGTGATGAACTGAACAAAATATTGTACAAAGTATGGCGATATGCCGGACTACAAAGTGATGTCGATTCCCGTGATAATGAAATGGCGGCGAAATTCCAGGAAGTCAGAATAATAAATTCTAAATTCAATGTTGCCTCATCATGGTTTGGCCCGGAGTTGTTAAAAATTCCCTGGAACAAAATGGAATCATGGCTTGATGAAAACATTGGATTGGCACCCTACCGTTTTGGGATAAAAGACCTTTATCGTTCCCAGGCTCATGTGCTTGGTGAAGAAGAAGAACAACTGTTATCCTATTTTGGACCCTTTAATGGTACACCAAGTTCGATTTATCAGGAAATCACGACATCTGACATAGATTATAAAGATGTTGTTCTTTCTACCGGTGACACCATAAGAGCGACTGAAACACAGACTTTTGCCACACTCAGAACAAGTCGTGTTCAAGCCGACCGAGCTAAAATATTTGAAGCGCTTTATGATGTTTTTAATGCCAATATAAATACCTACGCTTCTATTTATAACGGTGTTCTTCAGGGTAACTGGGCCAGAGCACAAGCCAGAAATTATAATTCTTGTCTTGAGGCTGCCCTTGATGGAACCAATATCCCACTTTCTGTATATGAAACTCTATTGGCTTCGGTCAAAAACGGCACCGGACCCATAAAAAGATATATGAAACTTCGTAAGGAAGTTCTGGGTCTGGATAGTTATCATTTACATGACGGTTTTGCTCCTCTGGTTGATTATAAACAGGAATATGATTACAACGATGTTACCAAACTGATCACCAAATCGGTAGCGCCGTTGGGTAAAGACTATCAGAAGAAAATGAAAAAGCTTTTTGGTGGTCGATGGATCGATGTTTTTGAAAACGAGGGTAAAAGCAGTGGCGCATATTCGGCAGGAACATATGGAGTACATCCTTATATTCTTCTTAATTATGATGAAACCCTTGAAGAAGTGTTCACTGTTGCACATGAAGCCGGACACGCTTTGCATTCGATGCTTTCAGAAGAAAACCAGCCATATGCGACGTCAGATTACTCCACTTTTGTAGCCGAGGTTGCCTCGACAATGGATGAAAATCTATTTCTCGATTATATGCTGAAAAATAGTGATGATCCTTACGAACGAGTCGCTTTATTACAGCAAGCACTTGACAATATCTCCGGGACATTCTACAAACAGACATTTTTTGCCGATTTTGAACACCGCGCGCACCAAATGGTTGAGCAGGGCCAGCCGATCACAGCCGACGGACTCAAGGCGGTTTACGCAACCCTGCTTGAAGAGTACTATGGTGACGCATTGGTTGTTGATGATATTTATCATTCATACTGGACACGGATAAGCCATTTCTTTGGCATTCCGTTTTATGTTTTCAAGTATGCAACCAGTTATTCAGCCTCGGCCAAAATTGCCGAAGATATTAAATCGGATGACAAAAAAACACGTGAGGAAGCAACCGAAAAATATCTCAATCTGCTTAAATCGGGTGGAAACGATTATCCGATGGAACAGCTAAAAAAAGCGGGTGTTGATATGGCCGATCCGGCAACATATGAAGCAGTCATCAATCATCTTGATAAACTGGTCGATCAACTTGAAAAAGAGCTGAAAGATCTTAATCTGATAGTTATGTAGGACATTCTTAATATTTATTTTTTGGGCGGGAGCTTAGGCTCTCGCCTTATTTATTTATAAGATCGTTTAATAATTTAATTTTCCTATGTATATAATTATTGCTGGGTATAATTTTGTTGTGAACCTATACTGATGTGTTTATTTGCTGTCCTATTAATGTTACTGATTTCTAACGCCACTGCTTCTAAATACTCAAATTCAATAGTTTTAAATAAATCATTTACAGATACAATTTGTTCAACGCGGTATGCATTGGCACCTGCAAAAGTATATCCTTCTCTCAATTTCCCTCTTTGAGCGTTTGTTAAAGCATAGGCAATGCAATATGGTGCCTTTCGGAAGTTACACGTTTTTAGACATTTCCAGGGGCAGTTAAACGGTTTTCTTTTGCCAATCGAAACTTCGTCCAGAAATTGATTCCTAATCGCTCTTCCGGGCATACCTACGGGACTATCAATTATAGTGAGATCACTCTGTTTACAATTAAGATAGGCCTTCTTAAATTGATCTGACGCATCACACTCATTTGTTGCCACAAATCTTGTGGCCATTTGAACACCTTTGGCCCCTAATTTCAAAAACTTATAAATATCCGCACCTGTAAAAACTCCTCCGGCTGTGATTACTGGAATGTCTTTATCAAATAAACGTTCATATTCACTTACTATTTCTATTACATCTGGTAAGATAGACTCCAATTTATATTTT
>JAAERC010000067.1 GCA_024230695.1 Candidatus Zixiibacteriota bacterium | reverse complement strand
TATAGATAATGAGCCTTATGACCCTAAGGCGCCCAAAATTGAGACCCCAGCTGAATGTACTGTTAAGATTATTGGTGAAGAACTTGTCCATAGTGTTATTAAGTTCAAACTTAAACAATATATCAACGATCATCATGTCTTGACTGTTCATTTGCGCCAGGATGTTGTTGGCGATGATGATATTGGCGACCCGGATAAATTTACCAAATTCCTTGGGGAATCGATTTCTGTAGAAATTACTCCGATGTCAGATGAAGTGGATGTTAGTGCACATCTGGAATTTATCGGGGTGGTGACTGAAGTCCGATTTGAAAACAGCGTTGATGAGGTCAATATTCTTGTTATTACGGCTAAGAGCCCAACCATTTCGATGGATGGTCCAAAAAAGAACCTGCTGACAACTGATCAATCAGTCAGTGATATTGTTGGTTCCGTTTTGAGCAATTATCAGATTACTCAGGGTACAATTGATTCAACCCCTGGGATATTGAAGTATTCTGTCCAATATCGTGAAACCGATTATGCATATATTCAACGTCTGGCCTCCAGCGCCGGGAAATTTGCTTTTTATGATGGAACAGAATTTAGATTTGTATCTGCCAGCAGTACCGACGAGCATGAATTAATGTGGAGAGAATTACTTGGTTCATTCTCGCTGGGACTGGGAACAGTTTCATGTAATTTTCAAGGTGCGTCTTATAATTATTTTGATGATTCTGAACATTCCGATGAAACAGCTCAGTCAAATTCAAAAACATCATTGTCGGGCCTGACGGATAAATCATTTACGGCGTCAGAGGAAATATTCAATGAAGCCGGCTATTGGAATGATGTGCAAGTGGTCGATGATACCAAAGGGCTTGTTGATGCTCTGGAAAATGAAAAAGCGCGGGCAATGGGGAAGATGGTGATTGGTACGGGCCAATCGATAGTACCTAATGTCACCGTCGGGCATTGCGTAAAGATCGAGGGTATGGATAAATTTAATCAACAACTTTGGGTTACAGAAGTTGTGCATATCTTGGATAAAACCGGAAAATATCATAATAAATTTAAATGTGTCCCGTTGGATATCGCCTATCCAACCAACGAATCGGCATTGACCCGGACTTTAGCAAGAATTCAAAGAGCGGTTGTTATTGATAATAATGATGATGATGCAATGGGGCGGCTTAAGGTGAAATTCCCCTGGAGCGATATGGAAACAATTTGGGTCCGATATCTTGCTCCCCATGCAGGTGAAGATCGGGGATTTTTCTGCTTGCCTGAAATTGGTGACGAAGTCTTGGTTGCTTTTGAGGAGGGAGATCCCGATCGCCCGATTGTGATTGGTTCACTTTATAATAAAAATACACCAGTTCCTGAAGTTGCAGATCCTGATAATTACAACAAAATATTTAAAACTATGGGCGGTAACCAGATTGTTTTTTATGATGAGGGTGGAGCTGAAAAAATTGAGATATCTCATGGCGATGGCACAAACTCAATTGTTTTGAGCATGGACGGCCCTTCAATAACAATTACAAGTTCCGGAGGCGATATAACCCTGGAAAGTAATAATATTACCCTGAAAGCTGATAGTGCAATAACGTTAGAATCTGGTAGTGATTTAAAAGTGGACGCAGGAGCCAATATGGAACTCACAGCTGGTGCTACTTCGAAGATTGAGGCATCGGCGACTATGGATATTAAGGGAGCGACGATAAATTTAAACTAAACCGATGTTGATATAAATGGAATATTTGGCATTACCGTTTGTACTTC
>JAAERC010000066.1 GCA_024230695.1 Candidatus Zixiibacteriota bacterium | reverse complement strand
TGGCTCTTTGGTATTTCCTGCACAGATTAATTGAAGTAATATCAATAAGTTATATTATCCTGTCGTTTCTTTTTTCGCCATATCTTTTTTATCTAAGTGCTTGATTTTTCGTTAGTGGCAGGAGCAGTGAAAACCCTGAAATATCCAGATAAATACGCTGAAACAGATGTTCTATATTCGTTATGCCATAACAGCGTCTTTTAATCACTTTTATTTTATTGTTAATTCCTTCAACAAATCCGCTGCTGTTTCTGTCGATAAAATAATTCGCTATTTCGTTCTTGTATTTAATCAACGTATTGATAAAACTGTTAAAACAGGTCAGCCCGCTGTTTTGCACACGCCTTATCCAGCTATTTATTTTATGTTTCGCATGAAATTTTGATATATCCGACTCAAAAATCAATGTCAGCTCATTAACGAAATTGTATGCACATTTTAAATCCGGTGAATATTTAAATAACAAATTGAGGGTTTTTCTTTCTTCTTTCGTTAAATCACCTTCTTTTTTTCTTAGAATCCACATAACGCCTTTTAATCTGCCATATTCTTTTTGGCTCATATTGGGTTTTGAGGATCTATACCCATTTATTATAACAGACAAACATACTACGGAGTCCCCTTTATGTTATATATTCCCCAACTTATTGATAATGCAAGATGTTATGATGAAGTCCGCCGCATGCGCTGGCCGAATGGCGTGCGGTGCCCCGGCTGCACTTCCAATAAAATTGCAAAGCGGGGCAAAAACCATCGGCATCAGGAATGCCGCCGTTATCGCTGCAAAAAGTGCGGGAAGCAGTTTGACGATCTGACCGGCACGATATTTGCCAAACATCATCAGCCTCTTAAAATATGGATTATATGTTTATATATGATGTGGTTTAATATACCTAACAGGCAAATCGCTCAGGAACTGGACTTGAATGAGAGCGACATGCAGGAAATGACCTCGCTGCTGCGCGGCATACTCAAACGCCGGCGGCCGCCCCGGCTCGAAGGGGAGACGGAGATTGACGAGGTGTACGTCGTCGCGGGCCATAAGGGCCGCCCTGACCGCATCACAGGCCGGAAGGGGCGGCGGAACCGGCTCAAAGGCGCACGCGGGCGGGGGACTTTAGAGAAGGAAAAACCGCCGATTTTCGGCATGATTCAGCGTGACGGCGAAGTCTGCATAACCATGCTGGAAAATGTTCAGCAGAAGACAATCATGCCTTTGATAACGGCGACTGTCGCGCCGGGGACGACAATCTATACCGATGAATACGATATTTATAACCGCTTGTCCGATCAGGGTTATGAACACAAAACAGTATGTCACAGCCGGGGGGAATATGCCCGTGACGAGGACGGCGACGGCTTTCATGAAGTCCATGTCAATACGATGGAGGGGTTTTGGTCGCTGCTCCGCTCCTGGCTGCGCCCGCATCGCGGGATTTCTCAGGAAAAACTTCCTATTTATCTGGGATTTTTTGAGTTCGTCCATAATGCCAGACAGAGAGGAAAGGCTTTGTTAGGTTCACTTATAGAACGCTTGCTGCAGCCCGCTTAGGCAACTCCTCAAAACCCAATATGAGCCTTCTTTTTTTGATAATTCCTCCTTTAATCGTTTCATTTCTTTTTTTCGCAAATTATCCAGACAGCCGCGATATGACTTCGCCACATGAAATCTGTCTATAACTACTATGATATTCCTGGAAAAAACCTCCTTTGCGGCATTTATGAACCCGTCATACATATCTGAGCAGACCACTTTTACCGTTTTCCGTATTCGTCTTGGAATTGTTCTTAAAAATTTCCTTACAGTTTTCTTTAATCTTCCTTCCAACACTCCCAATATCAATATCTTATCTCCGATCCTTCCCGTGACAACAGTAACAAAATCATTATGACCTTTTTTCAAACTGATCTCATCCATGCCTAAAATATCTATTTTGTCGATTTTGCTCCAGTCCGTCTTTGAATTTATTCTTCTTTTTAAAATTCCTTCTATCACGCCATATCCAATATTGTGTTTAATGCTGACATCCGATACGGTGCTGTTTATCAATTCCAGCAAGACAAAATCTTCAAAAGCTTTTGTTATTGCAATATTTTTTGTATACCATGGCAATACTTGTGTTGTTGTGGAATTCCTGTCGCATGCGCATGCATATATTTTCGGGCTAATGCAAATATACGTTTCATAACCGCAAATATCCATATGTCTTAATAAAATCGGATCGCCATATCTTTTAAATTCGCTGGTATGTTTGCCGCATTTATGACATTCAGTGCCTTTCTCCGTGCTTTTCGCATATATTATTAATTTTCCATCTTCGTTTATCTCTGTTTTTGTTATAAAAATATCAGGTATTCCTAATATTTTGACCGGAATGCTGAAAGAACCGCCATTATTATTTTCAAGCGGCACCGGGTTGATTTCATTGGAAAATGAAGGGCGAAATATGCACATTTTTATATCCTCATGTTTAAGTCTAGAATCAAAAGCTTTTGTTACAAGCCAATATTATAGCAAACTTTGCGTCTATATGGCAAGTTTTAACCAGTATTTTAAATCTATAATTCTTTAACTAACTGTTTTTATAATAAATAATTTTGCAGCAGATGCCAAAGAGCCAGGTTCTTTAGGAGTTCTAATTCAAGCGTACCGGAAAAAATTGATATATTTTGAGCAATTACGATTTTATTTCAGCCAAATTAGCAATCGAAATGACATTTGGATAAATTCTAAATTATGTGATAACTTGCTTGAAAATATAAAAAACTCACAAAGTTAATAACGCATTTAATGTACGGACACAGGGTTTATTACGAGCAGGCACGCCCATTTACAGAATTTGCGGCAGCGTTATATCATGCGCGTTACCTAAACGTAAGCGATGCAAAAGGCGCGAGCGTATAATACAATTTAAATTTTCTTTAAAAGGAACCCTGCGCAATGAACAGAATAGAGATTAACCCGCAAATTCATTTCGGCAAACCCTGCGTGGCAGGCACCCGGATTACCGTGCAAAATGTTTTGGAACTGCTAAATACCGGATGCCCCTTTTCCTCCATAATCCAAAGCTATTATCCTGAACTGACGGAAGCGGACATCCATGCCTGCCTCGACTATGCGATTGCTTTGGTTGCCGGTGAGGAAATTCATCTCCGGGCGATGGCGGCATGAAGCTCTTGCTGGATCAGGATGTGTACGCCGTGACCGCACTTTTTTTGAGCGAGCAAGGGCATGATTTGGTCAAGGCGGCGCAATTGGGACTTTCACAGGCGCCGGATGAAACCTTGTTGCGTACCGCACATGCTGAGGGACGCTTGTTTGTCACCCGTGATCGGGATTTCGGTAATTTGACATTCGTTAAAGGCCTGCCCGCCGGTGTATTGTATTTGCGAATGATGCCGACTACGATGAACTCCGTCCATCAAGAGCTTGCCAAGGTTTTGGAAACATATACGCAACCCGATTGTACTAGTACACCTGTCCATAAATTCGCAACCCCCCGCATACCACTATTTGCGAACCCCGAATTATGAATTATGAATGTCGAATTACGAATATCGAATGTTGAATGCCGAAGTTTTCCA
>JAAERC010000065.1 GCA_024230695.1 Candidatus Zixiibacteriota bacterium | reverse complement strand
TTTTTCCTTGATTTGGGAATTCAACCGAGTTTTAATAACATCATCAAATTCAGTCAAATTGAAAGCCATCTCTTTTTGAGTGATTATCTCGGCCTTATTATTTACTTTGAGTTTTTGGATATGCAGTGAAGGTCTGACTCGCGAATTAATAATGATCTTTAATTTAGTCCCGCCATAAGAAATTAATTGCGTGATGATACTGCATATATCGGTCTGCTTGTCAATTAGTTCCCAGTTATCCAACACTAACCATACATCACGACCCTTATATTCCTGCAAATAGAAACACAAGTCGTCAACAATCTCAATAATACCAGCATTTTTGTTAACTAGTTTGCTTATCAAATCGCTTTTTTGCAAAAATGGAAGCGAAATCGATAAGGTCTCGATCAAATAGGCAAGAAAACGCTTTGGGTCAACATCCTGACGATCAATATGATACCAGCTTTTAAGGATTTTTTTATATTTCGCTAAAAATTGTACCGATAATGTCGTTTTACCGTATCCGGCCGGCGCAATAAACAAAAATAGATTCACATCCGGCTTTTTAATAAATTTATCAATCAATCTCTGACGATAAATAAAATGTTTCGCGGTTTCGGGGATAGATAGTTTAGAGCGCAGGAACTTCATATCTCCAATATATTTGCAATTTGACCGACAACCAAGATATTTTATTAGAATAAATATTATATAAATTCAAAAATAGCGAAAATATCTTAAAAACTGTGATTTCTGTGAGTGGTGTGTGAGTGAGATCTCGATATTGGCAATATGAAAACTAACAAAACCACAAAACCAGAAAACACCCGTCCCCGTAAGGTCCTTTTACATATTGCGAAAAAAAACGGACAATGGGCGGGAAAAGCCACTGATTTCAACCATAATAAAGAATATAGATTTTCAGGTATTGATGATCTTTTTGAGTGGCTTGAAAAACAGGAACAAAACGATTTAACTTTAGAACAACAAACGTAAAGGACAACATCATGAAAAACAAACTGAAATTGGTTCTACTATTTTCGCTTCTATTTTCCGCTTCTGCATTTGCACAGTGGACAGTAACACCACTTGGTATGGGAACGGGATACTCTACAATTGATGATTCTGGAAATATTTATATTAGCAGAATGATTGGTTCGGATCCACAGCGGAATTTTGAGGTTAAAAAATACGATTGCAATGGTACTTTGCTCTGGGAAAATATCTGGGATAGCGGATTTGATGAATTCCTATATAAATCTGCTGTTGACTCATTAGGCAATAGTTATTTGGCCGGCGTTAAAACAGATCCGAATGATCCAAATGTCTATGGTGATGAAATTCGGACTACGATGTTAATCAAATACTCATCATCAGGTGAGTTATTATGGGTCTGTCAAAGCCCAACACATTTTTATCCCAGAAGTATTCATATTACCCAACAGGGAAGGGTCTGGTTATCAGGTGAGACTGAGCATGAGGATCCTGATTATTGTTGGTATAGATCTAATTATCCCCAATTAACATATTATTGTGTTATTAGTTCCGATGGTGCTCTTATTTTTAGCGGTAAGTACACAGAATTAGATCCTTCATACCGCAAGAGTGGGGCAGTAAGGTTTGTTGATACTTCAGGATATGCCTATTTTCAGGCAGAGATGACTCATTCTAATTGCTTTGATGAGTGGTGCGGAACGATTGGATGGCCGGATTGTGAGTGGGTTCGCGATCGCATATTAACCAAGCTTGATACAAATGGTAATGTTCTCTCTAATTATGATTTGGGTTACAAATCGGTAGGGCATATTTCTCAATCGGGGGAATACATTTATTGTTCCGACCTTCAACAACCACGCTCAACGAAAAAGTTCACTTCCGATTGGACATTATTATGGTCTTTATCACCGCATAATAAGGAACACTTCCCAAAGATCAATGATGCCGATGGAACAGCAATATTTAATGTTGCAATAAGTACTGGAGAACACACTCCGGCGGAATATTGGTTAACATGTTATAATTCTGAGGGGACCGAACTCTGGGATAATTATCTTGGTGCCGGATCTCATCTATATTATGGTGATAATAGTTTTGATTCCAAAGGTAATTGGATCGGTTTAACACTTGGCAAACAGCTTCATTATTATAATACTTCAGATGGCACGATCGAATGGGAGATCGACCTGTCTGGATATTCATATGCTTCAAATCTT
Organism: Candidatus Zixiibacteriota bacterium; assembly: GCA_024230695.1. Next base: position 1,853 of record JAAERC010000065.1, on the reverse strand, counting down.
ATGCTTGATTCCCTTGATAATATTTACATAACCATTAGGTCATCGGATGGTTTAGATGTAATAAAAATCACTCCGGCCAAAAAATTGGTTATTAAGGATTCTGATGACGAGTTGATGGCTAATACCGAATTTGAACTAATCAGGATTTCCAATGATATCCCAGATTTAACAGAGGATACTCTTGGTACATTTACAACTGATAATGATGGCGAATTTACTTTTGAATCAGAAGATACTGGGGAAATTACATTTGAAGGAAATACTTTATTAATTGGTGATACTCTGAAAGTTGCTTTGAACGTGCATTCCCAAGGTGCGAGTAAGCATCCTGGTGTATTGGGCACAAAATATAGTATCCATCTTGATAACGCGAAATTTAATTTTGATGGGTCAATAAAATTTATGGAAATAGATAATTCTGCCAAGCAGGAAGTAATCATGGATCATACTGAGTTTCGGTATAACCTCCTGGTCTCGGTTGAATGGGATGCATCGCTGGATTACTTAAGTGATTTGCAGGCCAGTTTTACATATATGTCGAATTACTTGTATGATGTAAGCGATGGCCAAATCAGGTTGGATACGATTGCTGTATATGATAACAAAGAGTATTGGGATCAAGCTGATATTTGGATTCGGGCAAGCAATATTGCTCATCCCAATGCGCATGTCTGGGGAATAAACGGCAACGCGGCTATAGCCGGCAGAATACAGATGCCCCGGAGGTGGTTTGGAAATGAGGACGCGTGCCGAAATGATTCCTATACTGAAAGTCCACTTGATTTAACTCACTCCACTGTTTACCGAACAATTTGTCATGAATTTGGGCATTATGGATTGGGATTTTATGATGAATATTTGTTTGCGTTCGGAGCACAGTGCGCGGAGATAAACAACTATGGGTTTATGCAGTATCAGTATGATGGCGGCGGTATCAACTCAACCGAGATGTCAAACAGTTTTAGATATGCGTCCGCAAATTGTGGGAACACAGAGCAGTATATGAACAATTTATTGTTATCGTGTTGGGGATACTTTGAAAACATGTTCGAAAAAGAGTATGGTGCATCAAATTTATCAGTTCCGATTATTAAACCAGAGGAACGAGACAGTTTACCTACCTGGCCAAACGATACTAAGTGCTATGCCGGGCCAAATGATAATATCTATGCTCCGGATTATAATGTGGGAGAGTTAATTGTATTTCCGGTCAATCCGGAAAATCCTTCGGCGGATGTTAATACGGTAGAAATAGAGATTCGTGATATTCTAGGTGGCGCTCCACTTTCTAAGTCAATAGTATATACCTATAAACAGGAAATGGGCGTAACAATAGATATTGTTAAACAGGGCGCGACTTCAGATATGGGTAAAATTCGAGCTCTTGGTGTTAACTCAGATGATTTGGTAGTAGCCTTTGGCATCGTTGATACAATAGGCATAGCAAAATCAGCCAATAGTGCAAGGAGTATCTGGTTGTGTGGTGAAGCGACATCTGGTAAATCCGGCAATAGTCGTTTGGGCAACAAATTCAGTTCGTCATCTTTTAACGAAAGCATGGTTATTGAATTGAATCGTGTTGATGGAAATTTCCCTATGTTATTTGATCTATCTCTGAATGAATCGACTATTGATTACTCAATGATAACCCAAACCAGTTTTAGCGAAAAGCCGACGCTAATGGTACTGCCGGATAATGGTTCATTGCTTAATTATTCTTTTAATACATCAAACGGCGGGTATGAAACAACAATAGCAGATGATTGCGGTAAAGTAGGAATGGCTACAGTATGGGCGAAGGATAATAGTTCAGCCAATTTCTTTATCAATACCGATTATATCTGTTATGAGCC
>JAAERC010000064.1 GCA_024230695.1 Candidatus Zixiibacteriota bacterium | reverse complement strand
CGGGTACCCTCATCAAAAGATAACACCGAATCAACAATCTGCTCAACCGTTTGCCGTGTTATAGGCCGTCCGCATTTGGTGCAATGCTGAACTCCGACACGGGCAAACATCAGTCTCAAATAATCATATATTTCGGTGACGGTTCCAACAGTGGAACGCGGATTTTTTGCGGCGCCCTTTTGCTCAATAGATATTGCGGGTGATAAGCCATCGATAAAATCGATATCAGGTTTTTCCATCAGCCCCAAGAATTGTCTGGCGTAGGCCGATAATGATTCAACATAACGTCTCTGTCCTTCGGCATAGATAGTATCAAAAGCCAGTGATGATTTACCCGAACCGGACAACCCGGTTATTACAATCAATTGATAGCGGGGTAATTTTAGATCGAGATTTTTTAGGTTATGTTCTCGAGCACCTTTTATATGTAAATACTTTAGTTCGGCCATATTTCCTCAAAATTTTGTAAGCTCCAAATATAAGCAATTTCAGCGTTAATGTTAGTATATTTTGAAATATACTTATAATATTTTATAATACGGAATCACATATTGGACGATTTGGGCGTTTATATTTAGTTAACATTTCAATTATTATGCTTGATAGCAAATGCTGTGATAAAGGCTTGACAATTACGCTTTTTCGTATTATTTAAAACGATATGAATAGCAGAAGAGAATATTTTGATTCGTTTGCAGAAGAATGGGACAAGATGTTCACCGCCGACGACCTTGAAGTCCTTTCTTTTCTGATTGAATCATTTGGTATTAAAAAATATGATAAGATCGTTGATCTCGGGTGCGGCACCGGCGTGTTATTTGATCTTCTTAGACGACGAGTAGGCCCTGAAGGTTTGGTCGTTGGGGTCGATTTATCCTCTGAGATGGTTAAAAAGGCACGGAAAAATTTTCCATTTAAAAATATTATGGCGATTGATGCAGATGCCGAGATGTTACCATTAAAATCAGATTTATTTGACGTCGCTGTTTCTTTTGCCGCTTTTGCACATTTTACCTGTCAGGAATCGGTTATGGAAGAAGCTTCGCGTATCCTGAAAAAAGGTGCTAAATTTCATATTATCCATTTATTGAGCAGTAAAGAACTCGATACCTATCATTTGGAAGCCGGTGGTCCGGTAGCCGATGACCATATTCCTCCGTTAGAAAGAATGAAAGAGATGTTCGAAAAGGGGAATTTTGTTGATGTCTCTATCACCGATCATCCCGGTTTGTATCTTGCCGTCGGCACTAAAGCATAGTTTCTAACTCATATTATATCTCAAATTATTTAAATCGCTTATGTTTCTTTTTTATAGCAAAACTATTACTCTCATCTATTTTTTAGCCGGTTTTTAATCAGAACCTTTATTAATTTCAATTAAGATAAAAACCTAATAAATATTTTTTGAGTGTCAATATAACAGGTTGAATAGCATAATGTTATGTGAGAAAAAATATTGATAAATATGCGTCATTTTATTGCTTCTAAACATAAAAATGTGTATCTTTATAGTCTGAAACAGAATTGATGCACCGTTAGTTAATAGAGGATTTACTATGCCGATGGAAAGAGAAAAGATTGTTCCGATATTTTTAGAAGATGAGATGAAAAATTCTTATCTCGATTACTCCATGTCGGTTATTACCAATCGTGCCTTACCTGATGTTCGCGATGGTTTAAAACCATCGAATCGCAGAATAATGGTTGCCATGAATGATTTGAAACTCAGTCCCGGTCGGCCGCATCGTAAATGCGCCAAGATCTCCGGTGATACCTCGGGTAATTATCATCCACATGGTGAACAGGTGATATATCCAACACTAGTTCGTATGGCCCAGGATTTCAATCTGCGGTACCCGCTGGTTGATGGCCAGGGAAACTTTGGTTCGGTTGATGGCGACGGCGCGGCGGCGATGAGATATACTGAAGCGCGGATGACTCCGATTGCAATGGAAATGCTGGCCGACCTTGAAAAAGAAACTGTCGATAAGATGATGAACTACGATGAAACCCGCAAAGAACCAAAAGTTTTACCGGGCAGGTTTCCTAATCTGATATGTAATGGCACCTCTGGTATTGCGGTCGGGATGGCGTCGAATATTCCGGCGCATAATCTGGGTGAGATCGTCGATGGTCTGACGGCGATAATTGATAATCCCGAAACCAATTCCGATGAACTGCTTGAGATAATTCCGGGTCCCGATTTTCCGACCGGTGGTATTATCAATGGCCGGGATGGGATTAGCTCGGCATATAAGACCGGTAAGGGGCGACTGCTTGTTCGGGCCAGAGCGATGGTGGAAAAACAGAAAAGCGGCAAAGATTCAATTGTTGTCTCTGAGATACCATATCAGGTTAATAAATCGAATTTACTCGAAAAAATTGCCGATCTGGTTCGTGATAAAAAAATCGAAGGAATATCTGACCTACGCGATGAATCTGATCGCGACGGAATGCGGATAGTTATTGAACTGAAACGTGATGCTCAGGCTGATATTGTCCTTAATCAATTATATAAACATACTCAGATGCAATCAACTTTTGCTATCAATATGCTGGCACTGGTTGGCGGGATTCCGAAAGTTCTGACATTAAAAGAGATCCTTGACGAATTCCTGAAACATCGTCATGAGGTTGTCGTTAGACGGACGCAGTTTGATCTGGCCAAGGCAGAGGCGAGGGCGCATATTCTTGAGGGATATAAAATTGCACTCGATAATATCGACGCGATCATTAAACTTATTAAATCTTCAAAAGATACTCCGACCGCCCGCGCCGGGTTGATGAAAAAATTCAAACTTTCGGAGATCCAGGCCTCTGCTATTCTGGAGATGCGTCTGGCTCGATTGACGGGATTAGAGCGGGATAAAATTGAAGAGGAATATATTGCCATAATAAAGCTGATTGCTGAGTTAAAAGATATTTTGAAGTCGAAACCACGGCGGATGGCAATTATTAAAGAAGAACTTTTGGAACTGAAGAGAAAATATGCGGATGACCGTCGGACGATGATTCAGGATGAGGCAGAAGATTTTACTGTTGAGGATCTGATTGCCGAAGAAGATATGGTTATTACTATATCGCATCTCGGTTATGTCAAACGCTTAACAATTTCGATGTATCGCCGACAGAATCGCGGCGGGCGTGGTTCCAAAGGAATCGAGACCCGTGATCAGGATTTTGCCGAACATCTGTTTATTGCTTCAACCCATGATTATATTCTGTTTTTCTCAAATAAGGGACGTTGCTACTGGGTGAAAGTGCATGCGATTCCAACTGGTGGACGGATTGCTCGTGGTAAACCGATTGTGAATATGTGCAATCTTGGTGATGACGAAATTATCACCGCTTTTTGTAAGGTTCGTTCATTTGATCCTGATAAATATATTGTAATGGCTACCAAAGACGGGCAGATCAAGAAAACATCGCTGGATGCTTTCTCAAATCCCCGGATAACCGGAATCAACGCGATAAATCTCCCAGAAAAAGATGAGCTGATTGAAGCCTCAATAAGTGATGGCGGTTTTGATATTGTATTGGCTACCCGGATGGGTCAGGCGATCAGGTTCCCCGAAGAAAAAATCCGGGCGATGGGTCGCACCGCTTATGGTGTGCATGGTGTCAAACTACGGCTCGATGATTATGTAATCGGGATGGTGGTTGTCAAACGGGATGCTTCACTTTTGACGGTGTGTGAAAATGGATATGGCAAACGGACCAATATCGCCGATTATCGCATAACCAACCGTGGCGGTAAGGGTGTTATAAACATCAAAGCAACCGAACGAAACGGGGAAGTAGTGGCGGTAAAAGAGGTTGTTGATGACGATGAGATGATATTGATAACACGTAATGGTATTGCCAATAGACAACGAGTGAAAGATATTAATGTTATCAGCCGAAACACACAGGGTGTGCGGTTGATCTCACTTGACGCTGACGATAAAGTCACCGACGTCGCCAGAATTGTTAAGGAAGAGTAGAATTTTATCGCACCGTCAGGAACCCTTTCCTGACGGAAGCGATTTAGTAGGTCAACGCTCCCCGAGGGTTAACAGATTTTTGTAGATTTAGTAGGTCAGGAGCCGTGCGCTCCTGACGAGATTTATTTGCTTTGAAAAAAGACTATCGGGTGTGGTGCCCCGACAGCAATTACTTAAGCCAATATTTATGGCAGAATCACATAAAGAACGTAGAAATCGAATAAAAGCCGAATTGATTGAGCAAAGAGGCGGCCAATGTGTTTCATGTGGTTATAGCAAAAACCATTCGGCATTGTGTTTTCATCATATCCGGCCTGAGTTAAAATCCTTCAACATAAGCGGTATAAATCTTATGAAAAAGAGAAAAATACTTGAAGCTGAAGTTGATAAATGTGAAGTGTACTGTCTCAATTGTCATGCCGAGTTACATGATAAGGAGGGATGGGTTCATGAAAATGGCAAACGAACTAAAAAGTGATTAGATGTGTTTTCGGGTACAGCGACCCGACAGCACTTAATATCGGCGGTCACAACATCTATTTCAATCTTTGCATTTAATAAAAAATATGTAAATTGAATTTATATTAAATATTAATATTGATATGCTAATATTCTGTGGAGGTACTATATGCAAAAAGTATTAGTTGCAGGAGCATCTGGCTATCTTGGGCGATACCTAATAAAAGAACTAAAAAAACAAGGGTATTCTATTCGTGCCTTGGTAAGAAATTCAAAAAAAATAGAAGATTTAAAGGAACATATTGATGAAATCTTTGAGGACGAAGTTACCAAACCGGACACATTAGCAGGAGTCTGTGAAGATATTGATTTTGTGATTTCCTCGATTGGAATTACCAGACAAAAGGATGGCTTGACATATATGGATGTCGATTATCAGGGTAATAAAAATCTGTTAGAGCAGGCAAAGAAAAATAATATCTCAAAATTTATTTATATTTCAGTAATAAATGCTCATCTGATGAAAGACCTGAAAATGATCCGGGCCAAAGAACTGTTTGTCTCTGAACTTAAGGAATCAGGATTAGATTATGTGGTTGTCCGCCCGACAGGGTTTTTCTCAGATATGCTGGAATTTTTAAAAATGGCACAAAAAGGAAGAGTGTCTTTGTTTGGTAACGGACAGAATAAAATAAACCCGATCCATGGCGCCGATCTTGCGAAAGTCTGTGTGGAATCTTTGGATTCGCAAAATAAAGAAATCAATGTTGGTGGCCCGGAAATTTTTACATTTAGAGAAATTGGCGAACTTGCTTTTAAAGTATTAGATAGAAAGGTCAAAATTTCTACCTTCCCATTATGGATGATTCAAATAATTCTTCCATTAATAAGAATCTTTTTTTCGTCCAAAACTTATGGTCCTCTTGAATTTATGATGGCGATTATGACTATGGATGTGATTGGCGATTTATATGGAAAAGAAAAACTATGCGATTGTTTTAAGCAAAATGTGGGATAAAATAATGTTTTACAGACCTCAAATAAAATTAAAATATGGCTTTTAAAGATAAACATACTGCTTCCATATTAATGAAACTCCTGTTGTCGACAGGTATTCTTCTTGGAACTCTTATTCCTTTACTACTTATGACGGAGTTTGGAGATTTTCTTGTTCAATTATTCAAACTGAAGAGAATCGAGGGTGATATTTATCGCCAGATACTCATCGTATCTTGTTCGTTAATTTATCTGGTCAGATTTGCATTATGTATGTTTGTTTTTATGAAACGTAAAATAGGCTGGTTCGAGGGTGTTCTGGTTTCATTCTTGTTCTTTATGATGTTTTATTTATTTAATACGTCGGCGGGAAATCATTCTGAACCGATTGGATTGATCGATATCGTCGGAGTACTTCTATATATAGCAGGCTCCTATATTAATAGCCTCGCCGATTATCAGCGGTATGTTTGGAAACGTAATACTGAAAACAAGGGACGGCTTTATACTAAGGGATTATTTAGATATTCCATACATATAAATTACTTTGGGGATAGTGTCTTATATATTGGTCTGGCAATGATTACTCTGGAGTATGTTTGCCTATTCGTATCGATTATAATTATACTGAATTATATATTTTTGCAGATTCCAATGTTGGATAAGCATCTTGCTATGAATTACGCCGATGATTTTGGTGAATATGCAAAAAAGACCAAGAAGTTTATTCCATTTGTTTACTAGTGTAGGTGCCTGTCGTCCACACCACCCACCCACCAAAAAAAATAAGCGAATGAATTGCTGGCGCAAATTCATCCGCTCAAAAAATGGGTATATATGAATACCCTTGTGGGTACCATAAATATACGTTTTTATTATATAATGTCAATTACAAAAAAAGCCCCCAATAAAAAGGGGCTTTTTTAGTTTTATAGCTTCTTTATAAATATTTGCTATACGTCGATCTCATCTTCATTAGTATGAGGTTTAGTCAGGTCCTCAACAGTTTTGGTGATTTTTTCGGGATGTTTCTCTTTTAATTTCCCCTTATATTTTTTTAACTGCTTCTTGACCTTGTCAACCGCTTTTTCTATTGACGCATACATGTCGTCGGAGTCGGCACTTCCGGTAATAACCGCATTAAAGACCTTTATTTTTACTTCAGCGGATTGCCGGTACTTTTCAACATCGAGAATAATATCAGCGCTAATAATATTTTCAAAGAAACGGGTCAGTTTCTCGATTTCGCTTTCCACGTGATCCCGCAATTCGGGTGTTAAATCAAAATGCCTGGCAGTGATATTTATATTCATCACTGTCCACTCCTTTCTTTAGTTTAAATTGAACGTTTAACTATCTGTTTCTTGTTCCTTTTCTAAAAAGCTCCCTGCGAAACAGAAATACAAATTAGTTGCCCGCCTGTTTTAATTGTTTTTTCTTTTATGTCTATTCTTGTTATTTTATACGAAAAACTAAAGATAAAGTCCCAATGTTTCTTGTGTTATCCGATGTTTTTCATATAAATTTCTCAGAGATGAGAATCAATCTGTCGTTTTGCCCTCCTATTATTACGACATTTATGAACATAAATCCGATTTATTAAAATAAACTATTTAGCCACCCTTTTTCTGAATCGTGATGGAAGGATTTTTAGTTCTTCACGGTATTTAGTCACCGCGCGTCGAGATAACTTTATTCCTTCATCCTGGAGTTTCTGGAATATCTCCTGGTCCGAATAAGGTTTTTCTATATCTTCGGCTTTTATTATATCTTCAATTTTGGTTTTCACATGACGTTTGGATAGCTCACTGCCATCCTCATTTTCAATGCCGGAATTAAAGAAATATTTTATTTCATACACACCCTGAGGGGTTTGAACATATTTGCCATTGGAAACACGACTGATAGTCGCGACATTCATCTCAACCATCTGCGCGATATCTTCCATAATAAGCGGTTTAATAAAGGCCGGGCCTTTCTCAAAAAACTCTTTTTGCACCTCAATAATTGATTCCATAACACGAATCATAGTTGATCTGCGCTGATTAATAGAATTTAACAGCCAACGAGCCTGCTCAAGTTTTTCGCGGACATAAACTTTGGTATCTTTGGCCGTTTTGTTGCCTTTTTTGAGAAGTTTACGGTATCCCGGATTGATTCTGAGACTTGGGAAATTTCTATCATTATGATAAATCACATACTCTTCACCGACCCGTTCGATAATCAAATCGGGAGTAATAGGGGTGGCGGCTGATTCAAAACGGCCGTAGGCCGGAGTCGGCGATAAAGTTTTGATTATTTCCATTGCCTGTTGTGCTTTTTCGAACGGAATTCCTGCGGAACGGGATATTTGAAGAATCGATTTTTTGTCAAAAACATTTATGAATTGATCAACAATACGATATGCAATAGAATCTTTATGACCCTTTTCCTCAAGCTGAGTAAGCAATGATTCGCGTAAATCAAGTGAACCAACACCAGACGGATCAAATGTTCTAATAATATCTACAATCTTTTTAATATTTTCAGGTGGTTGCTTCAATTCGGAGGCCATTTCTTCAACAGTACAAACCAGATATCCTTTGGGTGAGATATTACCGATTATATATTCGCCGACTAAAAGCTCTTCCGGAGATAATTTTAAATATGATAGTTGTTCAAAAAGATGTTCTGTCAATGATTTTTGGATTACAGGCGTTCTTTCGTATTGTTCTTCATTTTTATCAAAAGTAGATTTGATTTTATATTCGTAATCATCACCAAGATAACTTTCCCAGTCAATTTTATCTAACTGAGGATCCATCGTATTATCGCCCTCATCAAGGTCGATCTCAGATGTGGCTTCCAGCTGATCCTCTTCTTCTTCCAGCTCGATCTCTTCGAGCATTGGATTTATTGAGAGCTCATGGCGTAAGGTCTGCTCCAATTGCAGGATAGGCATTTG
>JAAERC010000063.1 GCA_024230695.1 Candidatus Zixiibacteriota bacterium | reverse complement strand
CATATTATCGGCTGAGCTACTTTCAATAATTAATCTGGGGCGGATATATCTGATATATTTGGATAAATGTCATTTTTTTGCACAAAGTATAGGGCTGAGGATGATGTAAGTTTGTTGTAGGCAGGGATTTAAATATTTAAATTATATCTTGTCCAAATCTTTGGCTTCGATACTGAACTTATGATCGACTTTGCCGGTATTTCGAGTGGATGCCGGTTCAAAAACCATTACATGACATAATTTTTCCGCCACTGGTTTATGTTCCACACCATGAGGGACAATACAGAATTCTCCCTCACCCAAATCTACTTTACCATCGCGAAGTAGTATTTTGAAATTTCCTTTGAGAACCATAAACATTTCGTCTTCGGTTTCATGACTATGCCAGACATACTCACCGAGGCATTTGACAATTTTAACATATTGATTGTTAAGCTCACCAACAACCTTTGGTACATAAACTTCGTTAAATGTTTTAAGCTTATCCGAAAGATTTATTTTTGTAATCATACAGATATTTACTTTCTACCAAATGATTATTCTGTCTTCTGGGGGCAGATACATCTTAGCTGATTTATCTATATTAAACGCTTCATAAAAACCAGGCAAATTATAGACCACGCCATTAGTTCGGTACTGCGGTGGGGCATGGTACCCACTAAGCGATCTAATTAGTGTTTTCTCTTCAAACAGCTCCCGCCATTTTTGAGCATAACTAAGAAAGAAGCGTTGATAGCCATTATATCCATTGATCGTGTCAGGCTCATGACCGTCAAGCGACAAAATATATGCATCATAAGCGATATTAAGTCCGCCCAGATCGGCAAGGTTTTCATTTAGAGTGTTCTCACCATTGACATAAAATGAATCCAGAACGACAAACTTATTATACTTCTTTTCCAAAAGTGAAGCGCAATCTTCAAAATGATCATTATCACTGCCAAACCAACCTGTTACATTTTTCCAGAATCCAATTGAATTGCCATTCTCGTCAAACTTTCTGCCAGTGGCGTCAAAACCGTGTGTTATCTCATGAGCGATTGTTGCTCCCAGTGTACCATAGTTCCAGGCATCATCATCGTTTGACCAGAATTCATTAATATTTCCGGCCGGCAAAGTTATTAAATTGCGAGTGGGACTATACCATGCATTTGTACTATGTGGGTTCACCGACCAGGCTTTATTATCTTTGGCCATTCCCATTGTTGATAAGTGTCGTTTGGCCGTGAACTCCCTCAAAAAAAACAAATTTTGGATAAAACTATTTTTATTCATATTAAGATCTTCATAATTAATATCTATTTCGGGACCACCTATCAAGAACTTCATATTGTCTAATTTTTTTAAAATACTTTCCTTTGATGACTTACTGGTCCAATCGTTTTTTATTACACGGTTTCTAAATGCCGCTTTGAGATCATTAATCAAACCAGAGATATCTTCTTTTTTAGATTTGGGAAAATATTTTTGAATAAATAAAGCACCTAAAGCATCAGGTATCTCTCTATTAACTATGTCATAAATAAATATTTCTCTCGAAATATTTTGCCATCCACATGTTTCTATTTTGAATCGCCAAAATTTATCGGCAATCTCAGTTTGTAAATATGGGCTGGAACGATATAACAGTACAAATCTCAAATATGATTTTAACGATTCAATGTCATACTTCTTAAATATTTTACTTATGTTTTTAAAATATTTTGGTTGACCAATAACAACCTTGTTAGAATTAGTCATCCCCAGTTCACTTAAAAATATTTCCCAATCAAATTGAGGAATCAGTGATTTCAGTTTTTTAATTTTATATAGATTATAGGTTTTATCAAAATTTCTTAAATCAGCCTGGCTCATTCTCTTTGAGGACAAATCGGTTTCAATCGAGATCACATTGTCAGCATAAGTATTTATTTCTTCTTTGTTGCCTGTTGCAGTACTTAGTAAATCAATTACAAACGATTTGTACTGAGATATTTTACTGCTTGGGTCACTAATATCAGTCAAATAATCAGAACCATTAGGCAACCCCAGCCGGGATTGTGTAAAGCAGGCATAATTACTGTCTAAAATCTGCCAGGGTTCAGGTTTGTATATATCAAAAAATGGGTCAATACCGATTAATACTAATTTAGTGACTACTTTCTGCAAGTCAGCCATGGTTTTGATTGTTTCAACCATTACCAATTCGGTTGAAATCATATCTAGGCCGCCATTGTTTATTCTCACGGTGTCCATTGCTGATTGATAGAATTTTGTTATTACATCGGCCAGATGATTAGTAGAGTCAAACTGAGCATTGCCATTTAATATGTTAAATATATCTTCTTCGATAATTTTATCGGCCTGGTTATAATAACCAAATCGGCCATAGTTATCAGGACGAATTTCGTTTTTGAGCCATAGACCTGACGCATATGTATAAAAATCATCTCCGGGATTGATAGATGTATCAATTATATTATGATTCATTCCGATTAATTCGTTGGCGTTTAGCGAGAATGATGCAATCAGTAAAAATATGATCATCATTGTTAATTTGGTTTTCATTTTATTCCCATGCCTTAAGGTAAATATTGTATGGCTAATTTACGGTATTATATTAATCGTGTTTCAAAATAGATAGAAAAAAATGCCGCCGGAGACATCTCCGACGGCATAATAATTAAATATCGTATTCAATTTGATTTAAAACAGATCAACCACCAAGAGCCTTTTTAGTCAGTTTGCCTTTGAGTTCAGGAATAACAAACTTACCGTTTTTGCGAATCAATTTATTGTCAAACCAGATCTCTCCACCGCCATACTCCTTACGCTGGATTTGTACAAGATCCCAATGAATCGCAGATTTATTTCCATTGGAGGCCTCATCATAACAACGTCCCGGCGTAAAGTGGAAAGAACCGTCTATTTTTTCATCAAAGAGAGTATCTTTCATCGGTTCCATAATCATCGGGTTAACGCCCAGAGCAAATTCGCCAACATATCGGGAGCCAGCATCAGTATCAAGAATATGATTTAATTTCTTTGTATTATTATTGCAGGTCGCCTTGATGATCTTGCCATTTTTGAATTCAAATCGGATATTTTCATAAACATTGCTTTCATACAGCGATGGTGCATTAAAAGTAATAACACCATTAACAGAATTTTTAACCGGAGCTGTGAATACCTCACCATCAGGGATATTAAATTTTCCGGCACATTTGACCACCGGAATATTTTTAATCGAAAAGGTCAGATCAGTTTCCTTACTTTTGATATGCACATCCTTGGTCTTTTTCATTAGCTTGACCAGCGGGTTAAGAGCTTTGTCCATCTTGGCATAGTCGATACAACAGACATCGTAATAATACTTCTCAAACACCTCTTGGGGTTGTTGAGCAAGTTGAGCCATGGCGTTGTTTGGGAAACGCATTGCGACCCACCGAGTTTTTTTAGTGATAACATTGGCGATGACCGGTTTGTAATATAGTTTTTTCCAGGCATCCATCTTTTTGGCCGGGATATCGGCCAGGTCAAATGAGTTATCGGGACCATAGATCCCAATATAACAATCGGTTTTTTTGGCCATAGAAAGATGAAACTTTGCAAATTGATTTATCTGCTCAACCGTGTTGGTCATTAGAAATTGTCGCGTAAGTGAATCGTCATT
>JAAERC010000062.1 GCA_024230695.1 Candidatus Zixiibacteriota bacterium | reverse complement strand
GCTCTTTTTATTTTCATGTAACAATATGAATTTAAGGACAGACTGGCGTTGGTCCGCCTTTGTATTTGAAGTTTATCAGATGTACAATATCAAGTATATTTATTTCCAGGTCACTGTTAACATCAGCTGAATTCAAATATATTGGGGCCGATCCGCTTTTATACCTATAATTAATCAAATAAACGATATCGAGAATATCAATTGACTCATCGTTGTTGGTATCGCCACAGATAAATACGCAAACATCACCAACTCCATCACTATTTACATCGATCTGATCCGGATTTGAGACATATGGACAGTTATCATCGCAATCAGTCATTGCACCGCCAGTACATGGATTATTACCATCGGTGCCATCATTATCGCCGTCATCCAAAATACCATCATCATCATCATCGGTATCGCAGGCATCACCCTCGCCGTCACCATCATTGTCGAGCTGATCGATATTGGCCACTCCCTGACAGTTGTCGCAGAGATCTCCAATACCATCCGAATCACCATCAACCTGACCGGCATTAACTACATCAGGACAGTTATCGTCGGGACATACATTACCAATTCCCGGATCACCGGCACCATCACCATCACTATCAGTGCAATCATCGCAGACATTACCCAAACCGTCGCTATCAGTATCCTCCTGATCCGGATTATAAATAACCGAGCAATTATCGCAACCATCGCCAAATTCATCGCCATCACTATCACTCTGGCCCACATTTGATATGTCAGGACAATTGTCGCATAAATCGCCGACAGTATCACCATCTGAATCATCCTGGTTAACATTGGCCAGGGCCGAACAATTATCACAGGCGTCGCCAACTGTATCACCATCGCCATCTTCCTGAGTCACATTTGATACATCGGGGCAATTATCGCAGGCATCGCCAAAATAATCACCATCACTATCGGTCTGAGAATCATTGGATACGGCCGGACAATTATCATCAAAAAATGTGACACCATCACCATCGCTATCGAGAAGATCGAGCCGTTGATAATTGATTGTTATCTGATCCCCCTTCGAGATCATTCGTTCATACAAAACCTTTTCGCCACCATCAGCTAAATCGGCGGTCCGATATTCCTCAACCACATTTTCACCTGGGAGACTTACCAATTCCGGAATTGACCAGCTGGCTCCGCCATCGATCGTTCGACTGGCATATAAAGCATTGTTTTTAACATAGACACAGGCAAAAGTCTCATTTTCAACATGCTCGATATCCGGGTAGTTTTCAGCATCTCCGGTTCCGGCAATAACACTCATACTGGTTAGATTATCTATATCACCATCATCGGTGTACCAACAAACAATATCCTTATCGCTTGCATCAGAATCATGATAGGTCGCCGCGACAACTAATACATTATCATCATATGCCGAAACGGCCGGATAAATAATATGCTGATCCAGATCACCATAACTTTTCTGCAGATGATCGCTTCCGCCCTCCCAATCATTAAAAATATCCTGTCGAACAAGAAGTTCATACTGATCATTGTCAGAATTGTACCGATCATACACGGCATATGTTTTATGTGTTACCAAATCAATATCAGCCTTTGTTGTCAAACAATTTTGCATTGATGGCAACCAGCTTATATAGGTACTGCCACCAGCATCAACCTGATAAAATATCATTGGAGCATTCAACATAACTTTGGCGGGATCGGCATGAGTTCGACTCATCACGACAGATTCAAAACCCCAGTTCCATGTTTGCTGGCTGTTGTCGGTAGCAATGTCGGTCATCTGCATACTGTGCCAGCCATAATAAGACCAAGGGGCATATCTTCCCGTCCAGGTAAGTTTATCTGTCGGATCTGGAAAATCAAGCAGAACCAGAGTTCCGCCGCTATAGAAAAATATGGGCGGAACAAATGTGGCATAAAACTGAGAACCGGTTCCCCAATAACTAACCGACGGGTATGAAGCTCCATAAACATCCCAACCACACGTATCACCCCAGGTAGCACCATTATCGGTCGAACCTAGCCACCAAATGATATTGATTTCCGGAACACCTTCGATCCTCTCACCACCGTAGATCAAATAGCCATTGCCGGCATCACCCATCGCTGGATGAAGATAATCAATCCCTCGATTACCCAGTATCTTTGAGTTTTCAAGCAGAGCCGCTTGAGTAACGGCCTGACTAAGTTCTTCAAAGGACATTGTTTCCAACATTATCTGCTGGCTCTCCAGTCGACTTTCAAGCATTTGAGATATCATCGGTTTTTTCACTATTTGCTCATTGTCACAAAAAGCTGAACTAGTGAGGGCGGCAATAATAAAAACAACGGTTAATACAATTAGTTGTTTCCTGATAATCATATTTGGTTACTCCCTGTATATATGGCGTATATAAATCAATTAACTTTTTATATCTAATTTATAACCATCTTGCCTGATGAAAATATCCGACAGATTGCTTAATTCCGGGTTCGTTTTTTTTGTATATTTTATTATAGGATTTGAAAACGTAATTGTCAATGCAATTGATGAAACAAAACCATATTGAAAAAAACAGTTGCCAGTGAATTGAACTTTAATTAGTATGGCTTTTAGATGTAGGGAAATATCATACTGTTAAATTAAAATTAGGAGAAACTATGCAAATGTTATCCAAAACAAGCATCTGTTTGATTTTGCTCCTTGTGTATCTATTAGCCCTGGCAGTCCCTGCTTTGGCCGGTGAAAAAGATGAAGGCGCTATTGGATCAAAACTTCGGGTCATAGTTGGAGACTTCAAGGATAAATCAGAGCATCACTGGTATTATGGTGCCGACCCAGGAACCGGAATGGCCGATATGCTTATTTCAGCACTGGTGAAATCGGGAAAATTTAAGGTCTTTGCTCGGGAACAACTTGATGAAATACTTGCAGAAAAGAATCTGAGTGTTTCCGATCTGGCTGATCCGGGGATCGAGGCGGCAAATAAACTATCCATTGGCGATTATCTGGTTTCGGCGTCAATTACTGAATTCGGATATAAAGAGAAAAAAGTTGGCGGAAGTAAACTGGGACTTGGCAAACTTGGGTTTACCACATATACTGGCCGCGTAGCAGTTGACCTACAGTTGATCTCGATTGGAACCTCAGAAGTTATAATTGCCGAGGATATTGCCAAAAAAGAATCATCCAAATCACTTGGAATAGGGACCGGTGATTTTTCATTCGGAAGTGATACAAAATTCGACGATCATGTTGTCGGTAAGGCTACCAGAAAAACAATCAATGCCATTGTTGAATTACTTTCCAAAAATGTTAAGCCGAAAGCATGGGAAGGTGGATATTTGATTGTTGCCGATGATCTGTTTTTCTTTGAAGCCGGTTCGGAAATGGGAATAAAACCGGGTATGCAACTGGATGTAAAAAGAGTCAAAAAAGAAGTGAAAAATAGAGATGGCAAGGTTATCAAGGTTTTGTATGAGGAAGTGGGTGTTCTTGAGATCACCGAGGTTGAAGAAGGACTTTCGACCTGTAAAGCTGTTTCGGGTTCCGGTTTTCAAAATGACGATCTTGTGAAACCAAAAAAATAGTAACATAGACAATTTAAAAAGCCGCTGAATGTTTCAGCGGCTTTTTTTATTCAAATGTAAGAACAATGATTATTGTAGCGAGTCAAGATGAATTTATATCGCTCATAAAGTATTCAGTTGTTAGACAAAGAGTTAGTAAAATCAAATATTGCTAATTTACTGTTTTATTCAAGCTACTAAAATCATTACCGGATGGACTCTGGAAAAGACGTAACTCAAATTCTGGCGCAACGGCAAACAGATGGTCAAAGATGTCGGCTTGAATTCCTTCGTAATTGATCCAGTTCTGGTCATTGCTGAAAACATAAATTTCAATCGGCAAGCCGGTTTCAGTCGGTTTCAATTGACGAACCAAAAACGTCATTTCCTTGTGAATTTTAGGATGATTCCTCAAATACGCCTGTATATATGCCCTGAAGGTTCCGACATTGGTCATATGTCGGCCATTAATAAGTAATGAGTTGTCATTGCTCCGTTCTTTATTGTAAAGAGCCAGTTCTTCTTTTTTCCTTTCGATATATTCTGTTATGTACTGAATCTTTTTGAAGCGGTTTATCATCTCTTCGTTGCAAAACTTAATTGAATTCATATCGATATTAAACGATCGTTTGATTCTTCGCCCGCCAGATTCACTCATCCCACGCCAGTTTTTAAATGAGTTGGAAATCATGGCATATGCCGGAATCGTACTGATTGTTTTATCCCAGTTCTGCACTTTTACGGTATTAAGAGTTATATCGATAACATCACCATCGGCACCAAACGCCGGCATTTCAATCCAATCGTCGATTCGAATCATATCATTAAACGATAGTTGAATGCCCGCCACAAGACCAAGTATCGAATCCTTGAAAATTAACATCAAAATAGCGGTCATGGCACCCAGCCCGCTCAGCAATACCAGCGGAGAACGATCCATCAGAGTCGCGATAACAAATATTATCACAAAAATATAAGTAATTATTTTGACAACCTGAATATATCCCTTGATCGGTTTCTGTTTTGATATCTCATAGTTACGGTAAATCTCAAGAATGGCATTTAAGAATGAATCATAGACAAGAACGCCGGCCAGAATAATATAGATAATTGCCACCCGCTCAATAGTTTCCTGACCAGCTGGAAATATATTGGCCATATAATAAATCACCAGTGCCGGGGCAATATGTGAAAGCCGGTCGAATACTTTTCGTTCGGCAAGGATATCATCCCATTTGGTCCGGCTT
>JAAERC010000061.1 GCA_024230695.1 Candidatus Zixiibacteriota bacterium | reverse complement strand
TTTTTATCAGAAAGTTCTGCCGCCGTCTGTTGCATTATCATCTGTCCGCTATCCATAATCGCAACCACATCGGCGACCTCTTTGGCCCGAAAAATATCATGTGTTGACATCAATATCGCCCGATTCTCATCACGAAGCGATTTAAGCAGTTCAATAAAATCACGCCCCGCTTTGGGATCAAGACCCGAAGTCGGTTCATCAAGTAAAATAACCGGAGCATCCTTTAGGATAGCAATTGCGATCCCGCATTTTTGACGCATCCCTTTTGAAAAACCGGATAACCGCTTATTATGCACACCCGCCGAAAGACCGACCCGGAGTAAAACATCTCGATAATCACTTTTTGTATAATCATTTTTACCTCCCAGTTTGGCAAAAAAATCAAGATTCTGAAAAGCTGTAAAATTAGAGTAAAGCTGGACATTCTCAGAAACAAAAGCAATCTGCTTTTTGGCCTCAAGCGGTTCCTTGTGGCAGACAATTCCATTAATCCTGGCCTCTCCCTCAGTCGGTTCAAGAAAACTAAGAAAAAGATTGATAGTTGTAGTTTTTCCGGCACCGTTTCCACCCAAAAGCGCAAATACTTCTCCCGGTGAGATTGAAAAGGAAACATGGTCCAGAGCCAGGACTCCATCTTCATATCGTTTTGTTAGATTTACCGCTTCAAGTGCTGGTTGTGTATTTTCCAAATTATTATTATTCATTACATATTCTCCAAATAAAAACTATTTTTTAGACAAACGAACACCATAAACGATGACACCGCCAACAATACCAAGAATAAAGAGGACTATCAGTACAGTTCCCCAGATATTGGTTTCCGGACGAATTTCGATTGTGGCAATCTTATCACTACCGTTTATTAAAATACCGTTAGATAAACCAGATGTTTGAATCCTGACTTCATATTTTCCAACAGAAATATCTTCAGGCGGTTGAAATTTCAGATTTACCCGTGCCTCCTCACCGATTTCCAATGAATTGATATTTGATGGCGTAATCACTTTTGTCCAATTTAATGGCACATCGGCCTGAATTTCAACTTGATCTAATCGCCTACTACCCTCGTTGAGCAGATCGATATTAACTTCGACCGTTTCATCCGCCAAAATTGAATGGAATAGCTGAGGCGCTCGTGCCAATAGTTCACCTTTACCTTTTGGCAGCAGTTCCAGTTTTACATATCCGACATCAAGCTGTTTTAGTTCTTCCTCGGTCCATTGTTTTATCCCGGCATCCGTAAACAGAGCTCTTTTATCATTCGGTATTGCTAAAACATAAAACGGAATCGCCTGATCCATAATAACCTCATTGGTGGAACGATCCGGCAAAGCAATTTGTAAAACCGCCTGTTTGGTTCTGCTACTCTCGGTAAACTTGACCTGCCTGAGACGAACCTGCCCTGAAGCGCTCTTAAAATGACGGCTGATCTGTCTGGGAAGATTAACTACTTCCAGCGAATATGTATTACTGGTTCCGCTAAATAATTCAAGAGTCAGGTCATAATCGGCCTTTTTGCCAAGCCCAACCTCCTGCGAAAATCGCTCAGATTGAACCGCAACCTGATTAACAGTGGCATCTTTCTGCAAAAAGATTTTCATACTACGTTGATTGCCGTTACCATATATCAAAAACACCGTTACCACATCAACATCCTGAAGCAAAGCAAAATCAACTTTCTGCGGATGACCATATTGCAATTCGGTGATTTTGGATTCATACGGCTGACTAATAATTGCATTCTCTTCGTTCAATAATGAGACATAGACATTGTTAATAACATCCGGTTGCAACGACCGAAACAAAGCATCATCAATATTAAGCAATTTTCTAAATTCAGCAGTCCCGCCAGATGTATTGGCTAAGGTCAAACTAACCCGTTTAGAACCATCCTGACCGTGATATTTCACCGCTGATGTTACCGAGATATATTGTTTTTCAAAGAGAACCGCCAAAAGCGATTGCTGGTAATTTACTTCGGCATCAGAAAATATTGACTTCGCGCGATCAAGTTGAACTCTGGTAATGAGATCTTTTTTAAAAAGCGTTTGCTGACGCTCATATTCTGTCTGCGCAATCTCAAAAGCTTCCTTAGCTCGTTTTAGTCCCAGCAGTCGGTATTGGTCATCACGTTGATTAAACGGATTATAATTTTGTGCGACTGCCGATGAAACCATTGGTATGATCAAACAAAATATGATTATAAATAAAAGTTTTTTCTGCACGACTTATTGTCCCTGCTTTTTTTTCACTTTAGTTTTTACCGGGCATTGATCAGCGTTTGGCTTTTTAAATTCTAATGTGATTTCCTCGCCACTACGTAACATAGTCATACTGGCTTTATCTCCGGCCTTAATATTTTCGTAAATTTGAGAAAGATGTTCTACTGATTTGATATTTTGCGATTGAATTTTTATTAGTTGATCATCATTATCCGGCTGAGTTCCGATAAAAACCGATTCTATTTCTGTGATAACATCAACCACAATCATTTTTCCGTTGACATTATCAACTATTAAACCTAATTCGATAAGTTCAGAAATCATATTTCCCATATCGCCGCCACTGGGACCACCAATAGTTGAAACCATCATTTTGGCAGGAGAATCCTTAGGATCCATTTTGGCATATTTTACCATT
>JAAERC010000060.1 GCA_024230695.1 Candidatus Zixiibacteriota bacterium | reverse complement strand
ATCCTACACCAACTTTGATTTGAGGATTCATCACTTCTCCTCGTTATTCAATAACAGATATTTAACAATTTCCAAATCTTTTTCAGTTGTGACTTTGATATTCGGGTTATCCGGTATCACCGTCCGGACTTTAAATCCTCGTGATTCGATTAAATAAGCGTCATCGGTAGCCAATTCGCCTAAAAATTCCTGATGAGCGGTGAATATCAGATCATATTGAAAAACCTGCGGCGTTTCGGCCCAGTATAGCTTCTCACGATCCAGAGTTGATATTATATAACCGGCCTCGACCCGTTTGACCGTGTCGGCCATCGGACGTGCCAGTATCGCCGCCTTATTATTAATGGCTGACTCGACGACCTTATTGATATCGTCAGGATGAATTATTGGCCGGGCGCCATCGTGGATAGCCACAAACGATGTCGAAATCGGTATTGCCTTAAGGCCTTTTAGAACCGATCCCTGACGGGTTTTCCCGCCATTTACTATTTTACTTAGTTTTTTGAAATTGTAAGGTTCGACAATTTTTTCATTGGCATATAGCAGATATTCTTCCGGCACGACCAGCATTATTTCATCGATTTTATCTGCCTTTTCAAACTGTGATATGGTCCATGACAATAATGGCTTATCGCCGATTGTCCGAAACTGCTTGGGGACAGGCCCGCCAAGTCGTACACCTTTTCCACCCGCAACTATTAATGCCACCGTTTTCATGTTGGCTAATATATTCAGTTGCAATCAGAATTGAAACAAAAATATTATGGGATTTTGGGCGGATGAAGAAGAAATTCATCTGGAGCTCAAGGTCTGTTCCTGATCAACAAAAAATAATAAAAACACTTATTTCAGATCAAACTGTTTCAGGAACCACTGGTCATATTTTTTTATAACTACTATTTCAACCGGACGGTCTTGAAAACCGGCGTCGGTAGTATCTGATACTATCAAGCATTTTACAAAACCGATATCTTTGGTATATGAAAATTCGCGCGAACCAAATTTAATAAAATCACCGGCATTATTTAATCCAAAAATATCGCCTAAAATTTTAGTCGAATGGTAACCTTGTTCATATGCTTCGGCGATAATAAGCGAATCTATCCCGGCCGGGTTATGTTCCCTGACCGCTTTTTCAAATTGACCCAAAAGATTTTTTATCAATGGGATCTCATCGCGCGGAGGATTTTTCTCGGCGCACGAAATCAAAACTAATAAACATGTTGTGGTAACAAAAAGTTTAAATAATTTATTCATCAATAATCCGTTTTTTGAAGGCGATAAAGATGTGTATTATCTTTTTCGATGACATTATTCTCCACCAATTTTGCCATCAGTTTAGTTACAACCATATCCCAGCACCAGTATCTTGCGCCTTTATGGTTAGTATCAAAATAAGTTCCGGCAAAAATATTGGCCATGTCTGATTTTAATTTTTCAACAGATTCTATTGTACCATCCATCAAAACCGATAATGGTTCTCTTATTTTTTCATCATTAAAAAGATAAATCTTATCAGGATTTTTGAAATCAAAACCCAGTCGAACAGGTCTCTTCTTCTTTGCAGATTCCCGATAATTTGACGGACATATAAAATTAGGATTGCCCAATCCGCAGTAAATCACATTGTTATTAGAATCTCCGGTGGAATAATAATAACTATCACCAATATAATTTTCGGCGCCAACCATCATATACATATAATCACCCATAACAGCATTACAGGGGTCCGATCCTTCAAAAATATTAAACGGATGTCCGTCGTTAACAAACTCACGTCCAAGAATATCCCATAAAAACAGTCCCAGGGTCACCGGATATTTTTGATATAAAATAGCTCCCATATCAAGGGCGTCGAATTTATCAGCGGTAAGTCTCCCCTGAGAAACAAGCGATGAAATAGCGTCATCATACGCCTGAAAGTTGTTTGATAAGACTCCATAAAGGTTTTCAATTGTTTTATTAACTACTGGTACAATCATTTCGGCATGGTTTTTATCTATTGCCATAAAATTAATTTTCGCCGATGTACCATTTACACTTATTATTCCGGCCTCACTATATTCATTTATAATACTATTAATAAAAGTGATATCGGTCCCACAAAGCTCGGCGATTTCTTTAGTAGATTTTTTATTATATAATAAAGTCAATAGCATGCGAGAAAAGTAATCATCAAACAAATCATTATTCTCAACAAATTTGGGGAAAGTGAGATCATCCAAAATTTCATTTTTCATTTTATCAGAAACCTTAAACTCTACCGGGATAACTTTTGTAAAAAACATCTGTGAGTCAAATACTTGATCAAGAGTATCGATGACATCATAAAGTTTTATACCTATTTCAATTTTGCCATACCCGGCAGATATGGTAATCGGCAATACCAATTCTTGTTCCGATGATGGCTCAATGAAGTATGCTTTTTTTGTAAACTTAGGAGATTCTCCGGTGCCATCAACATTACTAATTTCTGACACGGCGACTACAAACTTATAATCCTCTCCCATATTTGACAAATTAAACGAAGCTGTCTGATCTCCCCAATTTGTTGAAGAGAGAGTAACATCGCTGACTTTCAGGTCGGATGCCCATAAACTCAATGAAATAGATAATAAAATAAATGTAAAACAACAAATTTTGGCTTTTAGTCTCATTTAAGAACTCCTCTTTTTGTAACCAATTTTATCACCGGCTAACTGTCCACAGGCGGCGGAAATATCAGCGCCGCGACTTTTTCGTACCGTTACCACCGGCACCATCGGACTTAATATTCCTGCAAAATGATCGACCTGTTTTTCGGATGGCCGTTCATAGTCCAAACCGTCAACCGGATTATAGGCCAGTAGATTTATTTTGCAAGAAATACCTTTAATTTTTTCCGTCAGCTTTTTGGCATCGGCAATCGAGTCATTGATACCCTTAAATAAAATATACTCAAAAGTTATCATTTTCTTTCTTTTACGCGCGAAATACCGAGCCGCCTCAAATAACTTATCCAAATTATATTTATTTGCCACCGGCATCAATATTTTTCTTTTTTCTGCAAAAGCAGAATTTAGAGATATGGCTAAATTTACTTTCATTCCCGAATCGGCCAAGGCGATTATTTTGGGTATAATTCCTGCTGTTGAGATTGTTATTTTTCTGGCAGGAATAGCAAGGCCCATATCTGAGGTAATGATCTTAATTGCGTTGATTAGATTGTCATAATTTAGAAGCGGCTCCCCCATCCCCATAAACACGATATTACCAATAACCTCCTCGCCATAAAGCTTTCTCACCGTTAGAAACTGTCCAATCATCTCCCCCACCGTCAGGTCACGGCCAAACCCAAGTTTTCCAGTTGCGCAATACTTACAACCCAAAGCGCATCCGGCCTGACTGGAAACACAAATAGTTCTATTATCACCTTCAGTAATTGCAACCGTTTCAATCAGCTTATTATCATCGAGACGAAAAAGAAGTTTATCGGCAAAGTCACTGGATGATTTTTTTTCAATTAGATTCAGATCCTCAAAGATGTACATTTCATTTAATTTCTCTCTGAGCTGTAATGAGAGATCAGTCATTTTATCAAAATCGTACTGACCAATATTGTATAACCATTTGAACAGTTGCCGGCCCTTAAATGGCTTCTCGCCGAGGTCAGTTACGATCTGCTCGAATTCTATAAGCGTCTTTCCAAGAAGATTGATTTTACTCATACTTATAAATTAAACAGAAAAGGAGGATTTTCAAAGGATTTATAATTTCAAAGAAAGATAAAAAAAGACAGCAGGAAAATTATCCTGCCGTCTCAAATTGAAATAAATCCGGCTCTTTTACTTCTTCTCAAGTGCCTTAGTAAGCTTGTCAATTTTTTTATTGAGTGCATCGACATCCTTTTGAGTGGCAAGTTTTAATTTGCCAACTACTTTACTAACATCTTTTTGGAGATTTTTTTGAATATTGCCGGTCTCTTTGAAAACTTTCTCCTTCATTTTGGCCGTTGATTTTTCGGCCTTATCGAGAAGCTCCAAAACCGCTTCTTTGCGTTCTGATTTTGAAATATCACCGGCTTTGATCAGCGAGTCGATAATTTTCTCGGCTTTCTTTTTGGTGATATTAAATATCCCAACTGAAGCCAAATAAGTGTTTTTTAAGATAGACATAGATTTTCTACCTCCTTTATTAATAAGTTCAATTAAATTTTCTTTTGATTTTGTTTCGTCCTTTTCGTGTTTCAATTTACCGATTAAAACTTGTCCCAATACGGCCAAAGTAATTTCCTCACCAGTCGATGATTCAATCACCTTAAAGGGATCACCCCGTTTAATTATATGTCCCAGCTCAGTGTGAGTGATATAGCTTTTCAGCTCGGTATCATATAATCTTCGGTTCTTATATCTTTTAATAATTCTCATGTTGCACCGCACAATATTTTATACAAAAAAATATAACTAATGTTTCGTAGAAAGCAAGATAATATT
>JAAERC010000059.1 GCA_024230695.1 Candidatus Zixiibacteriota bacterium | reverse complement strand
GTTAAAACCGAACCACGATTTAGATACTGTTTGTCAATTCCTGTCAAGCTCACCGCTGTGCGTTGACCCGGGGATGAATTGGCCACATTTTCATTATGAGAATGTAATATCCTGATCTTTCCTTTTTTGCGAGCAGGAAAAACAGAGACCTCCATCCCGGCTGAAAACCTTCCGCCACGAAGTGTCCCCGCGACAACTCCGCCCATTCCAGGAAGAACAAACGAGCGATCAACATATAATCGCGGCTTTCCAATATCCTCGCGGTTTATCATTTTGCCAGTAAGATTTGCTATCTCTTTTTTTAAATCATCAAACCCAACACCGGTCTCAGATGAAAGCCTTACTATTGGTGCCTTGGCCAAAAATGTATTCTTTAATTTATCTTTGATATCTTCTTCAACCAGATCGACCCAGTTATCTTCAACCAGATCGATTTTTGTCAATGCCACCAAACCATGTTTGATACCAAGCAACCGAGTGATTTGTAAATGTTCCTGACT
Source organism: Candidatus Zixiibacteriota bacterium (assembly GCA_024230695.1). The sequence continues at coordinate 746 of JAAERC010000059.1, read as the reverse complement.
TTGCGGCATCCAACCGTCATCGGCGGCAACAACCAATATCAGCGCATCAATTCCACCCGCTCCGGCAATCATATTTTTGACAAACCGTTCATGCCCCGGAACATCTACAAGCCCGACCCGCTGACCATCCTCAGTATCGTACCATGCAAACCCCAGATCAATGGTCATTCCGCGTTCTTTTTCTTCTGGTAATCTATCCGGATCGATGCCGGTCAGACGCGATATAATAGATGATTTCCCATGATCAATATGCCCCGCTGTGCCTATGACAAACATAATTTTAGATTTTCAATATTATTTTTTTGATAACGCTGATTAATAGATCCAAATCATCCTTATCGATTGCCTTGAGATCTATGATAAACTTATTGTCGTTAATACGACCGATTACAGAAGGATCCGATGTGCGAAACAAGGTCGCTATTTTTTGAGGAGAAAGTTCGCTATAAAAAGTAAGGCCCATTGATGGCAGATAAACTTCAGGAAGTGAACCGCCGCCCATCTGTCCTTCTGATGGTTCAAGTCTGATTTTTTCTCCGGCTGGTACACTTTTTAATATCTTTTTCCCGATTTTAGTCAGCTCGGTTTTATCAACTGCGGCCAACCGCCAGAGTTTGATATTCTCTTTCCAATTTCCATCAAGATAGTACCGCAATAGTACTTCCATTGCCGAAAAAACAATCTTGTCAACACGCATGGCTCGATATACTGGATTTCGTTTTATCTTCGCCAATAAGTCTTTTTGC
>JAAERC010000058.1 GCA_024230695.1 Candidatus Zixiibacteriota bacterium | reverse complement strand
GAAATTAATCATTGCTCTATAGAGTTTCGAAATTTTATAAGGCACTGTAACTTATTTAATTATGCAAGTTTTCTATAATCCATCAACTTGGGGTTGATTTGCTAAATAGCAGAGATGCAATAAGATATAAAATGGCGTCCCCTGATTGATGAACTTCGAAATTATTTGATACGAATTGGATAAGCGAAAGATAATAGTCGATTTTATTATATTGCGGCAGGCCAACAAGTTACAGAGAATTACTTATTATTGCATATTTTTGTTCAAATAATGGACTTTGAAAATCTACACTATTCAGTATATTACAATACTATACTTACTAAAATCGGATCGCTATTTCATGAGGCAATTTTATGAAAATCAATCGTATACTAATTAGTTTTTGGATAATTACGACTTTTATATTCTTATTAGGTTTGGGAAGCAGGGTTGAATCTGCCGATGACCTTCATTTTGCCGTCAAATTATTGGGTTCAAGACTCCTTCCCTACGATATAAATAATTCTTCTCAGGTCGTTGGAAGAGCATGGCTGAATTTAGAAAGTAATAGAGACTGTTGGGATGAGGGAAACGGGACACCATTTTTATGGGAATATGGAGTCGATGAATTTCCTATTTGCAATGAAGATATTATAACAAATGGATTCATGTATGACGCGGCCGTTGCCATCAATAATTCGGGGGTAATGGTAGGTGTGGCCGAAGACGAATATGGTTTTGAATTCAAGGATTATGTTAAACGACCCGATGCATCGTTTTTGTGGGATGGCTCCAGCATCGTATTCCATGGTCAGCATTCCAGAGGGTATGGCGCACAGAAGACCGTTTTTTGGGATATTAATGATGCCGGCTTTATTGCCGGTTCTGATTATGTCTTCCAAATCAAAATTGATACTGTTTGGTCATCTGATTCAGATTTCGACGTACTTGTTGATACCGCCTGGATAGTGGAAGCTGTACTGTATGACAATACCGGACAGATAATAGACAGCATTGGTCAGTTTAGGCAGGGCACATGTAGTATAAACGGCGGCGGAAGTTATGGATATGGAATCAATAACCTAAATCATATTGTCGGATTTGGTGCAAAATGCGGTCAACACGCCTTTTTTTGGGATGGCACATCGATTACAAATATAGACCCAACAGCCGGGAGTGGAAATTCTGAATACAGCTTTGCTTTTAGCCTGAATGATAATGATGTGGTAGTCGGCGTATATCAATCAACGAGAGATATCTATACAGGACAGGCATTCAAATGGCAAAGTGGAACTCTTACCGAGCTTGAGAAATTTCCTGATGGAGTAAATAGTGTTGCTTTCGATATTAATAGCTTGGGTCAGATAGTTGGTTCCTCATCAAGAGCAGGAAGCGATCGTCATCGTCCCACATTGTGGCTGCCCGAGCCCGCCTACGGCCTTCCGGCAGGAATACATGATCTCTCAGAACACAGGGGCCCATATGGTAGATGGATCATGGGCGAGGCTTATGCGATAAACGATCAGGGACAAATAGCCGCTATTGTTTATCTCGACTCCCAATATCAGGGTGTAATTATTTCGCTTAATGAACTTTATATCCCGGAAATTGTGGTAAACTCAACTGAGGATGGCGAGGATATTAATCCCGGCGATGGCCTTTGTGAAACAGCCTTCTCCGATGAGTGTACATTGCGGGCGGCGATAATGGAAGCCAATGCTGATCCGGGTGTTGATACTATCAAATTTGCATTAACACAATCAAATATTATTCAGCCGCAATCCCCTTTGCCAGAAATAACGGATACGGTTTTAATAGATGGTGTATTTCAAGGGCATTTTGGATATTCTCCGCCAATATTAGATGGATTTTTTATTAATGAGGCAATCCCTGAAGATTCCTTGTATGGTTATGATGATGGCCTGATTGTTAGTTCTGGAAATACTATTATTCGTGAACTTAAAATAATAAATTTTGGCGGCAACGGAATCTCTATTGTCGGCCCTGAAGGTGGCAATGTCATAAACGGTTGTACTATTGGTGAAAACGGTTCCGGTAATGTTGGGTCAGGCGTCTATGTGATAAACTCATCGGACAACCAAATTGGCAAACGTATTAGAGTGTGGGGAACAAGCGGATATGCGGAATGGAACACGATCGGATACAATGGAAAAGCTGGTATTTTTATTGATGAAGACCCAGGCGAGACAAGTATTGGTAACTGTTTTAGCGGTAATGAAATTATGGGGAACGGCGATCTTGGCATAGATATTGTACCTGAGGGCGTAACGCCGAATGATCCGTATGATTTGACGGTTAATTATCCGATTATCGATTCACTTACATTTGATGGTTCAACTTTGGCAATATATGGAACATTAAATGACAGTCCCGAGCAAACCTATATGATAGATATATATTCAAATGATGAATGCGACGAAAGCTATTTTGGGGAAGGTCAGTACTGGGGGGATTCGGTAACAATTACAACCGATATTTCGGGAGTAGGCAAGTTTGAATTTATATATGAAGATGACGATGATAAATCTGGTGGGGAATTTGATGGGGCTTACCTTAGTGCAACTGCAACCTGGAATAACAATACCTCAGAGTTTTCGCAATGTTGGCCCCCTTCTGGCATTATTGTGAATTCCATCGGAGACGGCGAGGATATCAATCCTGGCGACGGTATCTGTGAAACCGATTCAGCCGGTGAGTGTACTCTCCGGGCCGCGATTATGGAAACCAACTTGTTAGATGGTCTGGATTTGATTACTTTTAGTTTTTCTGAGGATGTAATCATCAATGCAATAACCGAACTTCCGCCAATAACGGATTCTGTGGTCATTGACGGCTCAATGCAATCAGGGGGAATAATTTTAAGCGGTAGTATTTTAGAAGAGCCGTATGCTGATGGATTAATTATTCAGGGTGGAAATTCCTCTATTATTGATATTGCAATTAGAGAATTTGGGGGCAACGGAATCAGCATAATTGGTCCCAAAGGCGGAAATCTTATTGACTATTGTTTTATTGGCGGAATTGGATCTGGTGATGAGAATCTTGGAAATGATGGGCACGGTATTTTTGTTACAAATTCACCAGATAACATAATCGGCGAATCAGAAAATAGTATGGGCAATGTTATAGCCAACAATGGTGAGGCCGGTATTTTTATTGAAGGCGAGTCAAGTATCAATACTTCTATTTTGGCCAATAATATCTATCGTAATGGTGGACTTGGAATTGACTATGATCCAGAGGGCGTCAATAAAATTGATGATGGACCTTATGGTTTACTCCCCAATTATCCAACAATTGATTCGGTTCTAATCATCGAGGAAACCGAAACTATTATTTATGGCACTATAAATGATCGCGGGAGCGAGACCTATCGAGTTGATATATTTATCAGCCGGCAGTGTGATCCAAGTACTTATGGTGAGGGGCAATATTTTGAGGATTCTGCGATCGTCATAACTGATCCATCAGGTATTGGTACCTTTTTGGTGACCTTGGATCCCGATGCTACACAAATTTTCAATCACAAAGCTTCCTATTTTACTGCAACTTCCACTTTAGATGAGTATACTTCTGAGTTTTCTGTCTGTTGGCCGGAATACCTTATTGTGAATTCAACAGAAGATGATATTGATATTGATCCCGGTGATGGAATCTGTAATACTGGTGATACAACAAATACCGGTGCATTTGAGTGTACCTTGCGGGCCGCCATTCAGGAGTCAAATAAACTGGATGGTATGGATACAATATTATTTTACCTGCCAGATGACTGGACAATTATGCCGGATGACGCCCTGCCATCAATTATTGATTCGGTGTTTATCAATGGTGCTTCACAGGAAGATTATCCGATTTTAGATGGTTCTAATATTGATTTTCTGGATATCCATTCTGCTTTGAGACTTGAAGATGGAAGTTCTATTATCAGGGGCCTAACAATTCAAAATTTCCCGGATGATGGAATTAAAATAACCGGCCCTTCATTTGGAAACATCATAGAAGGCTGTACTATTGGTGATTCGGAGGATGACGAATTTGACACTGGAAACAAAGGCGGCGGTATTTCAATATCTTATTCATCCGAAAACAAAATCGGCGGCTTTGAGGAAGGTCTTGGGGAATTTTTATATAACGAATATAATGAGATTGAAAATAATAAAAGAGCTGGCATTAGTATATACTCAGATGGTGTGGATTTAAGCATTAACAATAATTTAAGAGGCAATGTTATTTCATCAAATGGTGAATTAGGAATCGATTATTTCCCTCCCATTGGTGTTACACCAAATGATACATCTATTGCCGGCGCTTTTGACACTCTTACTAACTATCCAATAATTGATTCGGTCATCCTGTCATACGGTAACCCAACAAATATATATTGCTCGTTAATAGAGGAAGCGGAGCAGGATTTTGTCATTGATTTATATATTAATGAATTCTGTGACGGAAGCGGGCATGGCGAGGGCTACCTTTGGGCAGATTCCCTGTGGGTCACCACCGATACCGATGAGAAAGTGGAATTTCAATTTCAGCTCGAATCTGGTTTTGGGCCAATAGAACATTTCTTTGCCTATTTTACACTGACCGCCACTTTTGATAATAACACCTCAGAATTTTCTCCCTGCTGGCCCTCTATCAAAAAAATAAGAATTGTTGATGACAATGGTATGCCTATACCGGAGCAAGAATTCCTATTATCATATGCAATTTATGACCTGCCCGAACATCCTGCTGAATCTATCAAATTTGTAGTAACCGATATTGATGGAATTGTAGATTTAGACAAAATGTGGAACAGCGATACACTGATGGTTGGTGATTCTATATCTCTTGAAATAGTTCTCCAGGAAGGAAGTGGATATTATAATGGAGTGAATAAGCCCTGGGTTGTGTTGGATAATGGTAAATTTGATGAAACCTTAAATGGTTTGTACTTTGATACTCTCACATCAGACACACTTCAGGATATAGTTTTAGATCATTCCACATTTGTTTTTGATTTAGTTATTGGTATCGAATGGGATGCTACCAGAGCATATATAGACAGCGTTAAGTCCGGAATAGCGAAGATGGCAAATTACCTTTACGATGTAAGTGACGGCCAGATTGCTATTGGACTCGTTACTGTTGCAGAAGATTTGGGCAGAAAAACGCTATATGATGACTTTGGCAAAGTTTACCAATACGATATTTTAATAGTAGCGCAAAACGATATGCAAGGATGGATCTGTTATGATAAAAACACAAGTGCCAAGCTTATGATGCCAAGAAGATATTTTCATACAAATCAGATCGATCAAAGTGCTCATGAGAATCCGATGAACCCGGCGGCACCGGAACATTATCGCCGATTGGCACAGCTTCTGGGAACTCATTTATTAGACTTTCGCCCAGAGGTTGCTCTTGGTCTTAGTCAAACTACCTGTGACAGGAAAGGTAGTCTTGGTTTTATGGCCTCAATAGATATGAACTATGCGGCATCATCGGAGATGTCATGGTCAATAAATTATGAAAATTATGACTGCAGAAAAACGGGACAATGGAGAAAACATAAAATGTCCTGCTGGGATTATTTTGAGGTTAAGTTTGAAAAGGAATATGCAGATGTTTTTGTTCCAATAAAAAAGCCTGATGAGCAAATCTTATTGCCCGATGCATCATATTTTTATGGACCCAATAACACATTTAGCAATAGCGAAGTGAACTTGCAATATGATGCCGGAAAACGAGTTGATTTCTATGGCGAAAATGAAGTATCAGATGCATACGATGAGTTATGGTATATTGCAGATGATCAGGACAATCCCCTTCCAAATATAAATCTGATTGTGTATCAAAAAAAGAATTCCTTCGAAACACAACTAAACCAGGGATATACTAATGATGAAGGACTGATTTGGGTGGTGGGATTGAACAGTCAGGATGCCGTTGAAGCATGCGGTGTTTTTTATGAGGAACCGGCTTCGCCAGCTAAAAAGCAATCGGTTTCAGCAATGAAGTGGTATTACGGAATGGCTGAGGCCGGTACGGGCGATCCCAACATCATATTAAAAGAAGTTGAAGGTGATTTTCCATTGATTTGTTCGGCTGATCTTACAGAGACTCATATAATATATAGTCTGAATTTTGACCAGCAGTTCACTGAATTACCTTATCTGACCTACAATACCGATGATGGCAGTCTGGCCACAGTCTCATTTACGCAGGGTATATCAGATTATGAGGCCGTTATTACTCTGGGTGAATCACCGCCCGGCAACGTAAAAATATATGCGGCCGACGAATTAATGAACACATTTTTCTTCAATATCAGCTACTCGTTAACAACTTTTGACGATCCATTGATTGTAGAGACAGCGGTTTCATTGGATGGTTTTGCGAGTATCGATATTGACAGCTTAAATAATATAAACCAAATTTCTATAGTGTCATCACCATATCCAATATTGCGAAACGGTTTGCCTGAACAATCTATTCAGGCAGGGCCAACATATTCAGTCTCATGGGCCGGCTCTGGTATTCTATCTGGGGAGAACATGCTTGCTATCAGTTATGATGAAACTATTTTTGGAGATAATGATGGATTATTTGATTATCCTCAATCATTGCTATTATTCCAGTGGAACAATAGCAATCAGGAATGGGTTATCATGACTGGTGTGGTCGATACAAGTTTGAATATTGTATCTGCAAGTATTACAGAACCTGGCACATATGCCGCATTTGCTACCGACATCACTACTGATATTGTAGATAATGAAAATAATAATATTATTCCTGATAAATTTGGATTATCTCAAAACTATCCTAATCCATTTAATCCGACAACTATTATCGAATTTGATCTTCCGGCCAAAAGCCACATATCTATAGAGATTTTTAACATACTGGGACAAAAATTGCAGACATTGCTAAACACTGAAAAACCGGCTGGTATTTATTCTATAACCTGGGATGGAACAGATGAAACCGGTCAGAATGTATCTTCTGGTATATACCTTTACCGCATTAAGACGAATACTGACGTTGAGACAAAGAAAATGATATTGCTGAAATAGATAATCTTTTTGTCATAATATCCAATGCCGCTATGCCGAATTATTGGCATTGAGAATTGGCTTATTTTAATCAGAATTTGAAATTAATCATTGCTCTATAGAGTTTCGAAATTTTATAAGGCACTGTAACTTATTTAATTATGCAAGTTTTCTATAATCCATCAACTTGGG
>JAAERC010000057.1 GCA_024230695.1 Candidatus Zixiibacteriota bacterium | reverse complement strand
GATATTATGGCATCAATCGGACAAGGGCAACGATTGGGTGTTTTTTCGGGCTCTGGAGTCGGTAAATCGGTAATGATCGGGATGATGGCGAGAGGATCATCGGCAGATATAAATATTATAGCGTTAGTTGGTGAACGCGGAAGAGAGATCAGGGAATTTATTGAAAAAGATTTAGGCGAGGAAGGATTAAAAAAATCGATTGTAGTCGCTGTTACTTCTGATCAACCCGGGTTAATACGGGTAAAGGGGGCTATGACCGCCACCGCCATTGCCGAACATTTTCGTGATCAAGGGAAAAATGTTATGCTCCTGATGGATTCTATCACTAGAATCGCAATTGCCCAGAGGGAAATCGGTTTGGCCGCCGGTGAACCTCCGGCCACGAAAGGTTATACACCATCATCATTTGCATTACTCCCTAAAATATTAGAGCGTGCCGGAACCAATGAAAAAGGTTCGATCACTGGGTTGTATTCTGTTCTGGTGGAAGGTGATGATTTTAATGAACCAATTTCTGATGCAGTAAGATCAATTTTGGATGGCCACGTTACTCTTTCAAGGAAACTGGCCTCGCATAATCAATATCCGGCGGTGGATGTTCTCGATTCGATCAGTCGTCTGATGTTAGATATTTCCACTCCTGAGCATATTGAGTTGGCCGGGAAGGTGCGAGAGATCATGGCTACTTATCGAGAATCGGAAGATATTATCAATATTGGGGCCTATGTAAAAGGTTCATCGGCTAAGATAGACAATGCCATTGCAAAAATAGATCAATTGAATCAGTTTTTCCGGCAGGGGATAAGAGAGCAACGCGATTTTGATGAATCATTAGTTGCGTTGGCACAGATCGTTTCCGAACCGGCGCCGGCAGGAGAATCAAATGAAGAAGTTCAAGTTCCGGCTGGAACCACTGCTCAAGCTTAAGGCGTATCGGGAAAAAGAAGAACAGAAGGTTCACGCCACAGCGCTTAAAAAAGTGTATTCGCAGGAAGACACACTGGTTAAGATCAATTCTACCCGTAGCAATAATCAAAAAAGCTTAAGAAATTATTTGTCCGGTTGTTTGGATTTATCAAGATTATCCGGTTACTCTCGTTATTTTACAAAACTAAAAAAAGATGAATATGTTGGCCGTGAGATGCTCAAGGTTCTTAAAAAAGATACCGAAGAGAAACGGTTGAAACTTCTCGAAGCAACCAAACATCGAAAAATTTATGAGAAATTAAAAGAAAAATATTTTGAGAAACATTCTCGCGATATTGAATTGGCCATTCAAAAAGAGCAGGATGAAATAGGTGTGCAAATCGCCGTACAAAAAAAAGACTCCTGCTCATAAACAGGAGTCTTAAGGTAGTAGCCGATACTGTGTCCGCAGTTAACAACTACTTTAATAAAATCATTTTTTTGCTCTGCGAAAAATCTTCGGTTTCCAACTTATAAAAATAAATCCCGGATGCGATCTTAATACCATTATTATCAGTTCCATCAAAAATCACCGAATGTTTTCCGGCCTGCAGTTTTTTATCCTGTAAGGTTCTGACCGCCTGCCCCAATACATTATAGACCATCAGTCTTATTTGGCCTGCCTTGGGAAGTTCAAATTGAATATTAGTACTGGGATTAAACGGGTTTGGACTATTTTGCGCCAACGAATATTCCTGAGGTATTACAATTTCTTCATCGTCGCTAATATCTGTGGCTGATTTTATATCAACATAACCTTGTGTAAAATAAGGAGCAAAAGTTTTACCACCGGCATTGATTGTTTGATGAAATTCAAGTGATTGACCCTGCGGTGTCAAATAGCTTGTCGAATCAATAACAACCAACTCATCTGGAGATGCCTGGAAAACATCAAATATAACCGTTGCCAATAATCCCGTGCCAGGTACCAGAGGTGTATCTTCACCAAAGTTTAATCCGATATGGATATTTCTTTGGCCCTGATTGGCTTCCTCGATTTTTTGAGCGGCCTCACTGCGGGATAAATCAAAGATGACATCGTTAAATATTAGATTATCTGAGGAGAATGATAAGGTCAAATCAATCTTGGCGAGATCTTCCTCATTTTTACCATAGATGCCAACCACAACCTGATCGCCAGCCATAGCGCCAACCGAATCGATCCAGACTGAATCCATTGTTGGAGGAGCCTCAAGAACCGTTATACTCCCTTCAACAAACTGTGGAATGTAAGAGGTGGCATTTACATCAGAAAGAATTGTTCGAATCGGAAAAGCTCCGAAAGGCCAGGTCGCCGTATCAATAGGAATTGTCATTCCGGCGGCGGGGGGGAGAACGTCAAAGAAAATATTATAAAGTAAACCGTTGCCAACAGAAATATAATTATCCCATCCTAAAGCGGTAAAGTTAATCAAGTTGGCGGAATCACTAGTAACAATATTGATTTCAACGTTGTCTTCCAGTCGGCCGCCAATAACAGAAATTGAATCAAAGGTCAGCATATCTGTATCATAGTCAAGAATGACCTGAGCTCCGCTTAAGATAAAATCATTATATAGATAGACTGGCAGGATAGCAGTTCCTGCCGATGGGGCCGTTATATTGCCAACCCTAATAGTATCTGGTTCGCCAGAATCGGCCGCCAAACATGGAATCGCCGCCATAAGTAGCAGACATCCAAATAATAATATTCCAAATATTTTCATATTGTTCCTTTTCTATTAATACACAATCTGCTTAGAGCAAATTGGGTGCAAACAATGCTGTTTTTTAAAACATTTTGGCCTCTGACTTATCTTGCAGTAAACCAATAGGTTGCAGTAATTAATATATAAAAAAATATAATCGATTTTCCAGAATTAGGCAAGCGAAAACTGATAACAGCCAAAAGTATGAATTCTTTTGCAAAAATCAAAGCCTAGATAAGAATTTAGTCATACTGGAAATGGTTACTATAACTATCGGAATATTTTTCCGTTTTGTATGGAGAAATTACTCAAAAAAGAATGAATGTAAAATTATTAATATCCTGTAATGGAATGTTATTCAATTAGATACATCGCTTCTCTTTTTCGAAACATCACTTTGGTACCGCTGTTGCTTAAAGATAATCTGGAGGATTGGATTAAATATGATTAAAGGATTATATCGTTCAGGATCGGCCATGGTGCCGCGAATAAAGCAACAGGAGACTATTGCCAATAACTTGGCTAATGTTTCAACTCCAGGATACAAAAAGGATATGTTGTTTACTCGCGAATTGACCAGGGCCCAGATCAAAAAGGCTCCGCGCCAAACCGATTGGCAAACGCCAATGATCGATCAGATCTATACCCAGCATTCACAAGGAACTTTAGATAAGACGGGGAATCCTTTGGATCTTGCTCTTGAAGGGACAGGTTTTATGATGTTGGAGACCCCTGAGGGTGAAAACTTACTGACTCGCGCCGGAAACTTCACAGTTGATCCCCAGGGATTCCTGACAACTGCCGATGGTAATCGCTTGTTGGGAGAGGGTGGTTCGATCAATGTTGGTAACGGCACCGTGAGTATTTCTGAAGCGGGCCAAGTTGAAGTTGACAATGATATCGTTGGAACAATACGAGTTGTCGAGGTGGAAAACCGGAACCAACTGAGAAAGACTGGTCGTTCCGCGTTTAATATCCCGGATGGTATTCAACCATCAGCGGCGGTCAATTTTGCTATCAGGCAGGGCTATTTAGAAACATCTAATGTAGATATTGTCAAAGAGATGGTCGAAATGATTGTTTCTTTCCGCAATTATGAAGCCGATGCAAAATCACTTCAGACTCAGGAT
>JAAERC010000056.1 GCA_024230695.1 Candidatus Zixiibacteriota bacterium | reverse complement strand
TCTCGATGAGCCAGCAGTCGTAAATGGACCGTACTTTACCGGCTTCTTTATTTCAACGGAATTACTGGCTCCCGAAGCAGATCCATTAACTCAGGATAGTGTCTTTCTGATAACGGAGGATTCCGTACTTACTCCATGGAGATGTCAAAATTTCAATTTGTGGGATACGGCTGTCGGATATGTCGATCTGGGCGACCCGACTAATGAATTTTATACTTTCCCGGGAAAACTATTGCTCTATTCAGCCGGAGAAACTGGCGGCAGCGGTGGTTATGACCCTATGCCAAGACTATCATTTCTTGAACCTCATGCCGAGGAATTGACTGGAACACCATTGAGGAGCTGGGCTTGGGATAGTGAGAATAGCAAAATTGTTGATTCGGTAAGATATGAATATAGGTCATCATCTTCTGGTTGGGTTAGATATGGAGTTGATGCAGACAAAGGCCATGCTCTTCGTAATGGTATTGACCCTTCCGGAACTGGTCCGGGATATGCGATTAATTTGGGGCCGGCTGGACTTGAAGAGGATCTTTATCGTATTCGAGCAACCGCTTTTGATACCTTGATGCGAACTGCATCGGCACAGGTTGATATGACTATTGACCCGACTCCGCCGCGAATGGACTTTATTAATCCGTCTTATATGGACACAATTTGTTTACCTTATACTATCTCGACTTTCACCGATGAGGCAACGGCGGATATTTTATCGGTTAAATTTTATCGAAAGAAACTTAGTACCGATTACTCGGTTTCTGTTGCAACATTGCTCCAAACAGATTATGGTGATGTGGATTATTTCGCGGGTGATGGCAACCCTATTGTTGATGGAGAATTTGGCGAGTATTACTGTGGTCCGGCCGCCGGAGCAATAGCTATTGATTATTGGTTTAACCAGGGATACACTCAGCTAAGAAGAGAACTTGGTTCCACTATCCCGCTTGATACGGTTGTTGAAAGATTAGCCACGGCGATGTCGACCAGAACTAATACTGGCACTTATGATGATTTCCTTGTTGGCGGGCTTCAAAATTATATCACGTATCATGGCAATGAACTTTTTGTCGAAAGTTATTTCACACCTGATTACACCGATATGCGAATAATTTTCGAGGAAAAAGAGATGTTGCCAATTCTTGGTCTCTCCGGAAATCCGGGACTGTATGTTGTTCTCTCGGGAATGACTGGCTTAGATAATGGTAGTGGGAATTATGCGATAACTATTTCAGACCCCATTACCGGGACCTCTATTGAGACCTATATGAGAAATATCGGCGAAAGTTCACAGGTCTTGTACGATGGTAGCTGGTTGGGTCTTGATATTGCTATCGCACTTGACGCTATTTCTCATTCAAACTCCCGAATAGAATTTGGCGAAGCCGCCAAAGTGATCAGTAATTGGCAATATGACTGGGAATCATCGACAGCAATGGCTGACGATTCACTTTATTACATAACTGCCATTGGAACCGACATGGTCCACCGAAACGAAGTTTCCACAACACTAATTCAGTACCACTGTAATTTGGGACGAGTTTTGGGTGATATTGATGGAAATGGTTTCGCCAATTCGATGGATATTTTGGCATTGATAAATTATATTTATCAGGGTGGTGCGGCTCCGACAGGTGGGGCTCATCGCGCCGACACCAACTGTGATAATCAAATCGATATTGGTGATGTCATATTTATGGTGAAGTATGTATTTGAAAGTGGTGAGGTACCCTGTTATTGATCTGATTTGAACTTTTTAAAAAAGGTCGTCTGAATAGACGACCTTTTTTTATGCCATTATCGTCGGGAAATTGAAGCCGATAGGGCCCTGCGAGCAACCTCTGGTTTTATATCGCATATCTTAATAATTTTATCAACCGCCTCATCAAGATAAACGGTCCATGATTTATCAGGATATTTCAATCTTAACTCATCGGTAACCTCATCAGCAATAGACGCAATATAGGTGGCATACCGGCGTCGGCCCTCTATTTTCAAAAATGGGAGTAAATACTTTTTGGCAAACCACGTTATCACAATCATAATAATTGCACCCATCCCGCCGGCCAGATTTACTATGTTGCCAGTGATAAAATCAAACAACGAACTAATTATAGGAATCATTGCTACTATCATACTTTCCTCTTTTCCTTTATAATTTTATAATCTTACCAGGTCAACATCCAACTGCCAAGATCAGGGATCAATAAACGTTCTCGTAAAACAGTACCATCACTTAATGTTATTGCAATTTCATATTTACTTTCAGGCGAAGTTAAATTGACGCTGGGAATAAGATCAATATAGAAATACCCGGCATCGTCAGTACTGGCTTCTTTTCGAAATGGCGAAACAATCGTTGTCCCAAGACGGCTTGCCCCGGATGGAAGCCATGCCGCGATGGTCGCATCATCCTCCGGATTGCCTTCTATATCATAAAGATACCCATAAACCCGACATAGATCAGGATCAGCGGGAGTCCCCGGATTAAATTGATAACCATACACAGTATCAGCCCCCGCTCCGGCCACAACTACCGTATCGAAATTTTCAAAGATGTAGCCGGGAGATGATGCAATCGCCACATAACTGGCGGAATTAAGATTAAATGAGGCAATCCCCAAAATATTAGTAGCACCAACGGCAATAAGAGCTGATTGATCAAGATTGCGTACTGTCAGGCTGACTCCGGGAATAATCTGACTTACTCCACTGTCAACTGCTACCATTTGGTAGGAGTACCCTCCACCTCCGCCGCTTAATCCTGATATCTCGGTATCAAGGTATTTCCCAAATGTACTGGCGATGGCATGATTACTTTGCGGAGCGTTCCAAACCGATGATGCCACCATCGCCGAATCAAAATTCTTGTAGGAGGATGAATCCTCAAGAACTCTGTTTGCAATACTGTCGGCATAAACAAGATTGTCCGAAATATCTATTAAAACAGAATCTGTAGATTTCATATAATCATTATTACTCATCATAGTTTTAATGATATTCGTATCGGTACCTGACGAGAGCCACTCGCCAATTAATGATGTATCAACATGGGTCGTATCAATATTTCTCCAGGTCGCTTCGCCTAAAGCATCTAATCCGGAACCCGAGAGGTTTGTTGATGTAATTACACCACTCAGAACGGCAAACTCTGTGCCATCCACTATCACCGAATCGATTGATGGGTCATAAAGCGAAGCCTCTTTGGCAATCCAATTATCCTGATTTTGCAGAGTATCAAGAGCCGCCATCAGAGAATCAATCATCAGGTGCAAACTATCAAGCGATTTTCTGGCATTACTCGCGGCCAGACCGGATGAGTCACCAATATCATCAAGTTCCCATCCAACAATTTGAAACTGCCCCAGGGTCGGGGTTCTCATACTGCTGTCATCATATACGGATAAAAAATTGTAGCTGTATGTTCCAACTGCTCCGGCACCATCAATATCAGATACCGCCCGGTGAAAATAGTAAACCACATCACCACCAATAACAAATGAATCAACACCAACCATATCAACGCCGGATGATGAGTCTCTAAAGATGATATCATTAGTGTTGCTTTTAAGTACGGCAAAATAGGCTGAATCAAGTTTCTCGGCAGGATTACCGCTTGGTAAAAGATTTAAGATGCTGAATGTCAAAGTATCTTCGCTTGAACTACCAGAGTTATTTACGATAGGGATACTATTTGATTTTAAGCAAAATGGGATTAGCATTAATAAAACCGAGACCAATATGATTTTTTTCATTATTAATTTACTCCCTGTGTTTCTATTAGTCTTTTTCTTCTAAACGGAATTTCGGATTCAGATTGACTTGGAGTATATTCAATATATAACTTCGGGCGCGGATATAACGACTCGTTAAAATTTTCCGAGCTGTAAATGTAGACGGTATCTCCAAATCCCAATAAATCTGATTTTATCACAATACCATAATTGTTATAAGTACCATCAACCCAATCCTGGACAAGTTCATTCAACCCTCCGCCATCACTTCTCTGGCAATACACATCCTGATTAAAAGATGCGCCGCCAACAATAGATAAGCTGTCAATTTTAGTACTATTATAATCTCCGCCGCCTGAAGTCCACTCAACAGTATCAGGCGAGGTCTTAGCGTCATCCCATGTAAATTGATCCTCAGTCCAATCTCTTGTAGCCCGATAAAAATACATTTGATCACTTGCATTTGGTTTGTGACGATGCAATTTCAAACTTACCGAATCAATATTACCTGAAATACCTGATAAATCAAATTTAAGAAAACCATAATATGTACATGTTGACAATCCACACATCAGATACATCCAGGTTTCGGTTCCCCTCGGAGTTGTTTGGCTATTGCCATCGGTATAGCCATCATCCATATCGTTCTGCCCATCAAGAGTCACCGAATCCGCCAAAGAAGTTGAAACAGCCAAAAGAGAAGCAAGTATTATTATGAGGTATTTCATTTTTAACTATCACCTTTTGGTTTCTTTTTGATTGCTGTCGATTTTTTTGGTTTATTCAGTTCTTCACTTCTTATTTTATTGACCATATCCCAGAATTTTTTCTCACCTTTTCCATCCACGGAAAGTTTTCTTTTTAATTCAATCACTTTCAAAAGATCACCTACTTTCGGTTGCGGCTCATTGCTTTTAATTGCATCATATATTTCTCTTTTTAAATCTTCGAGAATTTCGAGATCATCTGTTTTGTTAACATCTTTTTTATCTGTATTTGGTTTCATTAATTAGGCGCCCATTTCATAAATAAACAGGTCAACACTGATCGGGCCCGGCGCGTTGATATCTCGAGCCATTCTGAATCCGGAATCAGATTCCTCGCCTACCAGATAGGCCGGATGAGACGACCGAAACCTAATCATAACTTTTGGCGAATTAATTGTTTCGGGAAGACTATTTCCTCTATAATCTATCAGATCGGCATAACGAATATCCTGAACAGCTCCCCCAATACCGGTTGTACCAAACATAATACGGTTGGTCGAATCAACATTTTCTACTCCAAGATACATAAACCGAATTTCATCGGCCGTACCATAGACTTGAAAATTACTCACCACCCACAACCTTCGTCCTCTCAAATAACTTATCGAATGCAAAATATCTCCTTTTCTTAGGAACGTATTGGATGATTCAATCGCGAAGCACCCGGATGGAATTTTTTAATTAGTTTTTCAAAATCTGAACGATAACTTTCTCCAAGGGAAAGCCACCAGCGGGTTTCTTTATCGCCGTTTCCCCCATAACGCAGACAACCGGCGGCCTCAATTCGACAGAGCAATGAAATTGCCAAATAAGTCGCAGCTGTTTGCAAAACCAGATCAGCCCCAAAAGTCTGTTCTATATCAATCTCGCCTTCAACTATCGCATTAGCCTGGTTCACTGCCTCGATAATAATCTCATCGTTTAGAAAACTTTGCAGTAGTTGATAATCAATTTGTACCATCTGTCCGATTTGAATCGCACTACCTGCAAGTCGTGTTATTGAGCCCGATTGATAACCAACACTATAATCACTGTTTTCGTTGTATTGGGTATAATACTGGTACCACAAGGAAGTTTTATTTCCATTACCGATTGCTCCTCCGCCAATACGACTGATTTTGCCATTAGTGTAGTCGATCGAATAATCGGCATTTTCGGTATATATTATTCCCAATGAACTATCGGATGCGACTGCGACGGAGTTCGGCACCAATTGCGCTTGCGCCAGCAATATAGTACTATCACCTAATGTTACTTCCTCAAAAGTTGGTTCCGCACTACCCACAGCCTTAACAACAACCGTATCTTCGATAATACTATGGCCGGGAAGAATAACTTTCTCCAACCCGGTAAAAGTGACCGGATAATCTTTTTGTAAACCGCCGGGGAGATTACCAAATGATATATATTTTCTAACCAGTTCTATATTTGTGTATGACATTTAACGCTCCATAAGTACAGCCGCTTTAATATCGGGGACTGTTGTCATTTGAGTCCCAACCGGCCCGGTTGTAAAAGTCGTTGTAACTGTTACTTTTATCCAGAACAGCTCACTACCATTAATGCTATTTTTCTGCCATCCATCAGGAACCGAATAGATATCATCCCAGAGTAGCAATCCCTTATTCGTATCATCAAAATTCCAGGCTCCCCCCAATGGCACAAAACTCACCCACTCATTTCCATCATAATATTGCCAGTTGACGACGCCCCCAACTCCGGCGGTGCTTAGAATGCTTTTCAGGTAATGATATTTTTCGGTCAAACCAAGATATAACGTGTCTCCGGTATCCTTGATTATTGCCGATGAATCTGAATGAAATATATCGCTGACCGTACTGTCCCCTGCCGCTACTGTTAAATCTTCAAAACTGGCCGATGACAGATCGTAGCAAAATAGTTTGGCAAATCCTGTTTTGCTTTTGCTTAGAATCTCCGGGATTGTAAAACCTGTTCCATCACGGTAACTGTATAAAATATTATTTTGTCCGCTTTCAACTACCGAAATAAATGTTAGATATGGCACATTATTAATGTACTTGATCTGTGGAAACTCTCCACCATTAGTGTCGGCGACAATCACCCCGCTCCAGTTGTTACCATCAAACTCCTTAAATTTTATTTCACCATCATCCCAAACAACTCCAATCCGATTATCTCCCGATGACGCCACATCAAGGTTTTCATCAAGATTTGATCCGCTGAATATTTCGCTTTCGCTATCCCAGGTGCCCGAATTAAATTGCTTTCGCCGATAATAGATTTTTGCTCCACCAAACGAATAGACGGAGTATATATAATCGTCCATACTAATCAATTTGTTGAATGCGGTAGTACCTCCCGACGACAATGTTTCGCCGGAAACAGCCGCTCCACCATACCAGGTCGCACCCATATCATCTGAGTATTTGGCATTAATATAATATGAACCACTTGACAAGCGGCTCCATCCAACCCAGAGACGTCCGGTACTTTCCAAACATAGCGACGGAAAATAATTGTCATCATTGTTATATATTGTCGCCAAGCTACCCGTTGACCAATTTCCTGCTGAAAAACTCAGCTTTCGAGTCACCAAATCATTAGTTGTTGTCAGAGTATAGGCCAAATAAATATTTCCATCGGTATCTATTAAGGCGTCAAACGGAAAATCCCCGGTATCGTTTATTACAGTTGTCGGCGCGCTCCATGTTGAATATGGATAATCGGCGAAGGTCAATTTTATCTCCGACGATGAACTTTGCAAAATTATAACCACTCTTCCGGCATACAACCCTGAGGAAACCTTAAACAGTCGGTGTCCGGTGTTTATTCCGCCGGGATATGTGGCGGTACTATCTATCAGATGTTTTTGCATTTTATTATTTTTTCCTTATCAGCCCGGCAAACAACCGGGCTGATGGTTTTTAGCTTATGAAAAAACTGTATCAAGAACTACTGAGGCTTCCTTCAAAACCTTGGCATAAGCAACTGATTCAGAAATAATGGCTTCTTCAAACCGTTGATCAATTACCTTGTCGTACTCTACCATCAATGGTTGCGTAATAACTTCTTCAACTGCAAATCGAGAATCCAAACCAATGACCAGATCAGTTGCAATCGAATCACAACGAACTAAGGTGGCTCCAAGCGGGCTGAACAACTCGCCTTTTTCCTGGAACCGATAACCAGCCAATGGATCTTTGAATTCATCAAGGGTTAAAACTGTTTTTAGATTATCGATATGACAAATAATACCATTCATCTCAAACGGATCAAACTGCGACCAGAGTGTGATCAGGTCGTCATAAGTCAATGAACCGGATAAGGCGGCATTAACCGTTGTCGCAGAATTACTGTTTCCATCACCATTGATAATACAATCGGAAATCAAAGTGATTTTATCGGTTTGAAGTTTAAATCCAATGTACCATAACAGTACCCGAAACTGCGCTGTTGTCCTGTAACGTAACGCCTTATAACTCGCCTTTAACCCCAGGCCGTACTCCGGTACATTGATTGCATGATTCTGTTCGGTTACGACTAACTGCGGAATCTCGGCACCATCACCAATCGGACGTAATGAAAGATTGCTGCCCGAATCGGTATCGATATAAAATGGTGTGTAACGATTATTCGCGACTGTCGTCGAATTGGCAATCAATGAGTTAAGCTCAGGACGCATCGATTGACCTTTTTTGATCTCGCGCAGAATAAACTCTGGCATCAATGCGGCTGATTTTTGATACATCTGTTCAACGGTAGTGGGCGTTTTCCCGCCTAATCTGATTCCGGCCAAAGCCAACTGCCGTTCAAAAGCATCAAGTGGCGCGCCGTTTGGGGTTGGATCATATTCGGCTGTTTCCAATAGTTCGCTCAGGGTCATTCCGCGGGCTTCTGCCTCAAGATACGTATCGCGATCGATTTGCACTTCAGCGGTTCGACTAAGGTCAACCGATCCACTTAGTTCACGTTCGGCCAGGTCAATAGATTCTCGCTGAAAAGCCGCCGATTCCATAAAATCTTTTATATTCATATTGTTCTCCTTACTTTCCTAATTCAATAAAATGGTGCAATCGGTTGTTCCGTTAACTTCCAAGACTGTTCCTCGGGCAATATTGCCGCCAGCCGGATCGTTTCCACCCAGTGCCGCCGCCTGTTTCACCGTTCCACTTGCTCCGCCAATAACTCGGTTACCCACAACCGGATATGTCGATGATGTGGTTAAACGACAGATCCCGCCGACCTGCACTGTGGCCACTCGTTCACCGTCGTCGGCATCGGTCAAAGTCAAACTGACCAATTTACCGAGAAGAATTGAACCAGAGGCACATGGTCCGACTTCGTAATCGCCGGTTAAGGTTACGGCTTTACTAATATCTGTATCTTTGAGATCATCTACAGTAGCTGTTTGTGATATTATGAAGCTGGCAAAAACGGGCGCGATTGTTTCAAGATTTTGTTCTCTTATACTCATCATTACTCCCAATAATTATAAAGGTTAAAGGATCGGGCAAAACCCACATGATCCCGGGCACCCTGTCCCACATTTTATATTTTGTGTTCATTCCAATTTTTTCTTCCGTTGAACTGCGATGACGGGATAGTCAAATACCTGAAGCTGGCCGGAAAGTTAGTCCGAAAACGAGCCGCCGTTCGACCATACATTCCAACCAGCTCCTCGGCGCTGATTTCGGATATGTCATCAGATAGCTTCACGGCCAAATCGGCATCCCGCTCATTTTGCCGACAGGCCAAATTTGCCTTAACCATTCCGATGATCCGGTTCCGATACTCTTCCTTGAGATATTCAAGTTCCGTTGCTGTCTCCTGCTCTTGATTGACATTATCCTTCACAGCACCGAGGACCTCTATTAACTCATCAAAATTTATTTGCTCCAGTTTTTCATCACTCAGATTTTGACACAATAAATCAATTGTATCCTTTGTTTTTTCTTCAATTTTATCTGCGGTCACTTTTAATCTCCCGTTTTTTTTGTTAAATGAAATTCGATTCGAGTCAGTCGTGATTCTATGTCATTTCTAAATTCGAAAAAGTGATCTTTGGAAATCATTCCCTCTTTGATAATCACTTCAAGACGCGTTAATTTTTTATCAATAGTCTCCACCAAAACCGTTTCCGCTTTTTCAGCCAGACTTACCCGAATTGAACCGATAGTTGTAAAGTAAGCCGCCGACATCCCCAAAAGAGTAAGAATAAAACCATAAACCGGTTTTCGAAACAGAGTCTCAAAATAACCATTTGAATTATTTTGTGACACGGTGGTCCCCGCCTGTTTGATTATTAAAAACCTGATAAAACAAAAAACGATTTGTATGGTTTAGAACAATTGGCCGGAATCTAAACTGCCCGTCAAAATAACCATTTAGGTTTAAAATATTGGATGAACCATTACAATCGCTTTGTAAGATTTGACCAAAACCTAATTGAGTATTTGATTGGTCTTTTATAATATCAGCTTCTTCTGCCAGAAATCGACTTTTTTGCTTTAATTTATCAAACGAGAAATTCCTGATACGATAGTTTTCCTTATTGCTATCTTTATTAATTGTTAATAGCAGATCTTTATTGCTGCACTGACTAACTATGTATGTAGGGCGTGAATTTTGACTAATTGTACTATTGATCAATAATTCAATATTTTCATTTTTTGCACTTTTACCTGCCGAATCAATTAACTTTGGATGAGACAATTCAATATTTTTATCGATTAGCCTCAGTGAGGAACATTCAATTTCAATAGATAAACCAATTTGAAGATTCTTTCTTGAAGTAACAGATGTCGTACATTTAATATCGGCTTCACTAACTCTACCGCTCAAGCCATATTTATATCCGCCTGCAATCTGTTCTTTGGAAATAATATTTAGAAAAACCTTTTTCTTATTAGTCAAAAGATATTGCTTTTCTGTTTGACAATCGGTTATCTCAACGCCATAACGCGTTGAAAAATTTTTGATCGTTTCATTTAGATTGATTTTTGAAATGATTTTGGATGGTACCAGTATATCTGACAATTCGTTGGAATCATTATCCGCACTTAAAAGATCATAAATCCTTAACTCTAATCGAGTAACCTTTGATTTTTGACCTTCAAGATATTTAGATAACTCAAAAAGTTTTTGCCGTTCCTTGCCGCGATAACCGATTAATCGGCAATCAAGGCTGTACTTACCATTCGGAAGCGACAATTTATGCAAATATTTATTAAGTTTCTGACTATCAATAATTGTGTTATCACAATATTGGGCGACTATCCCGCTATCAGAATTATTGACGACAACTCGAATCGATTCATAGGCCGGTCTGATTTTGTACTGATGCGTTGGGTCAAGTATTTCTGATGTCCAAATTCTATTGATTGTTGGAAGGGCAGGTTTCTCAGTATTACCCTTAATTTCTAATTGATCATTATCTGGAGAGAAGAGTTCATTGGTCAGCGTTGTATCATGCACCGACCCGCGATAGACAATCGATGTTTCCAGCACTTTATCTATTTTGCGATAATTAAATGATGCTGTGGATTTTTCTCCACTTGCTGTTTGATACTCTTTAAACGGTCGATGTCCGCACCGGCGAATATCATCACCGCATATCGAACATTCCGGCAGAGAAAAAGTAAAACTGATGGAACATTCCTTATAGATACCACCATCAATATTATTTTTTAATGTTTCTGCCCCTTTGGCATTTTTCAGCCAATAAAAATAGACCTTGATCCAATTGGTGTTCCCCTTCTGCTTTTGTTCCGTATGAAAATTACGTGCGATTGGAAGACTGTCCTTACGATGTCCAACCAAAACAGGTGAATCAACAATCAGGTTCATTACCGTTTCAAATTCATCATCGGGGAATCGCCCGCCATAACTGTTGACTTCATCGGAAACGATATACATCGCCCGGATATAAATATTGTCTGCCGTCACTTTTTCCGGTGGAGAAATATTTTGATTGATAATATCCACCAGCTCTGGCGGAAACGATAAGTCATTGTCGATTAAAGATGCTGTGATTTTCCCAAATAAATTTTCCATTTTACCTCCGTTACAAATCCGGAGCTTTGAAAATTCACCATAAAATCACCATCGATTTTGCCATAATAACATGCAGATGATTGCACAGATAAAAGAATCTACAAAATCGCTCGAAATACATTCACCTGTATCGCACTGCTATACAACGCGATACAGATATTTTCCACAAATATCCCAAAAGGCACAGCTATTGCTTAATAGCATATTGAATTTTGAAAAGGAGATTATAAGATGTTAGTATATCGCGCAAAAAGAAGGTTCCCGGCTCTTAAATGGATCCTGGCTGGTGTAGTATTTATTGCTACTCTCTGCATTACTTTCAATGATGTCTACGGCGCCACCCTGCCATTCTAAACCGACACTAATTTAATTTTATTAAATAATAGTAGGACAGACATTCTTGTCTGTCCCAACTAAACCGGACTATCTGTCCGGTTTTCTAATTTCCGGTCAGGCCCAGAATAGTACTCATGATAATTAATTTTACAGTACTAAAAATTCAATCCTCTTCATACTGCTTTTTGATTCGGCCAAGAACATCCGGGTCAGCCAAAGTAGTCGTATCGCCCAAAACTTTTCCAGTCGCAATATCCCGAAGTAATCGCCTCATGATCTTGCCCGATCTTGTCTTGGGTAATTCTGGTGCATAAATAATCCGTTCCGGTTTGGCAATCGCCCCGATTTTTTTGGTTACAAAATCTCTAAGTACACCAGCCACTTTATCACTAAATGATTTCCCGCCGCCAAGTGTAACAAAAGCTACCAGACATTCGCCTTTCAGATCATGTGGTATCCCGACCACGGCCGCCTCGACCACCAGATCATGCTCGACTAAAGCCGACTCGACTTCCATCGTTGAAATACGATGCCCCGCGGTATTGATAACATCATCGACCCGTCCGAGGATCCAAAAGTACTTACCTTCATCAACTTTGGCACCATCACCAGGGAAATAAATATTTTTCCATTTGGACCAGTACACATCAATAAATCGTTTACGGTCACCCCATATCCCGCGAAGCATCCCCGGCCATGGTTTGGTTATTGCCAAAAAGCCACCACCCTTTTTTATGACTTTACCATTATCATCAAGAATTTTCGCTTCGATCCCCGGAAACGGTTGGGTTGCCGATCCCGGTTTGGTTTTTGTCACACCCGGCAAAGGTGTAATCATAATATGTCCGGTCTCCGTCTGCCACCAGGTATCAACTATCGGGCAATTCTTGTGACCGATGACATTATTGTACCATACCCATGCTTCCGGATTTATCGGTTCGCCGACACTTCCCAGTAATCGAAGTGAACTAAGATCATGTTTGTCCGGCCACTTTTTTCCCCACTTCATAAAAGCCCTGACAGCTGTTGGTGCCGTATAAAAAACTGATACGCCATAATCTTCAACGATCTGCCAAAACCGGTCACGATCCGGCCAGTCAGGTGATCCTTCATACATAACCTGCGTTGCACCATTTGCCGTTGGTCCATAGACTATATAAGAATGCCCAGTCACCCAGCCAATGTCAGCGGTGCACCAGTACACATCGTCATCCTTAATATCAAAAACGAATTTTGTGGTAGTATAAACGCCTGTTAAATATCCACCGGTCGTATGCATGATACCTTTTGGTTTGCCGGTCGTCCCCGACGTATAAAGTATAAACAATGGATGCTCGCTATCGACATAAACTGGTTTGCAATAGGAATCCGCTTCTTGCATCAACCGATGATACCAATGATCGCGTCCTTCCTTAAAACGAAGAAGAAAATCCCCTCGCTTAATTATTATCACATTCTCTATCGTCGGACATTCACCCAAAGCCACATCGGCATCATGTTTCAGAGGAATGATCTGTCCCCGGCGGTAACTGCCATCGGCTGTAATT
>JAAERC010000055.1 GCA_024230695.1 Candidatus Zixiibacteriota bacterium | reverse complement strand
TCCGCCCCTTCATCAATGCCTCATCAATTAGATGCGCCTGTTTTTTTTCGTTGGCCATCAACGGTACAACCATAAATGGAAAAACAACCATCCCGCGAACCGGAAGGATCGGCAGAATATGAAGTTTTGATTTACGTTTTGATTTTGGCTTATCTTTAGAGTTATTCACATTATATCCTTCTAATTAAATAGTATCTAAACATTAAATAAAAATAATATAACATCGCCATCTTTGACAAGATAATCTTTTCCTTCAACATGAAGTTTTGCCGCCGCTTTTAAAGCTGGAAGTGTTTTATACTCCATATAATTCTCATAGGTCGCAACTTCGGCCCTGATAAATCCTCTTTCAAAATCTGTATGAATCACTCCAGCTGCTTTTGGAGCAGTATAGCCCTTTTTGATCGTCCAAGCTCTGGTTTCAGGATCTCCGGTTGTAAAATATGAAATCAATCCAAGAAGCTCATACGACTTCTGAATAAACCTCTCCAGCGCGGAATACTTGATATTCAAATCATTTAAAAACTCACGTTGTTCCTCATCGGATAGTTGAGCAAGTTCCATTTGTAGTTTACCGCAGATAATTGAAATATCCCGAATATTTTCCATTTTGAATTTTGAGAAAGCCTCTTCTATTTCTTCTATATTATCCAATTTATCTTCGGAGATATTGAGAACGGCCAACTGCGGCTTCAGCGTTAGAAAACAATAGCCGCGTAATTCCTTTAAATCTCCATCAGATAACTCTAATTCGGATAACATCTTCTCATTATCTAAAGCTTCTTTGCATATCTTCAATAACTCCAGTTCGCGGGCTCTATCTTTTTTGCCGGTTGCTTTAATCAAATGCGCGAGTTTATCGAAATTATTTTCAATCAATATTAAATCGGCTAAAATCATCTCATCGACTACTAATGAAATATCCTGCTCGGG
>JAAERC010000054.1 GCA_024230695.1 Candidatus Zixiibacteriota bacterium | reverse complement strand
TGCTCAGGGCGCGTTAAAAACGGCCCATACCGGATTTATCGAACTGGTTGTGTTTAAGCAGTTATTAAAATATGTGGCCGAAGGATATATAAACAAATATACCCTTCCGGAATTTATCAAAATGCCGGAATCCCGCCTCGATACTATCTACGGCGAATGGTGATCTGCCAATTTGTTGATCAATTATTTTGTATTGTAGCCCACTGCTTGTTAAAAATCCTGAGATTAACGAAGGGCGGCGGGTTTCTTTTTATTTATTACTCAATATTAGTCTTTCCACAGATCTAATTGTCAAAACCTATAGCAAATAAAATAATATCGTATAGGAATTGATTATGACCGTATTCACAAAATTAACAACTTTGTTACTCATCGTTTCGCTTATCTTTATTACCGGATGTAAAACATTTAAACTCGACAGTAATTTTACTTCTAACCCGATTGTTATCGACGGAAACTATTCTGACTGGCAAAATATCCCGGCGCTTTATTTTGAGGATCAGGAAGTGTTGTTGGCACTGTCCAATGATACCAATAATCTTTATATGGCATTCCGGTTTCGGGATCCGAAATGGCTGATGGCGATTCATAAGACCGGACTGACTATTTGGCTGGACGAAACCGCTAAGAAAAAGGAAAATTTTGGAATAAAATATTCAGGCGGTCCCAAACCGCAAAACAATATGGGGTTTGAACGGATGCAAAAAAATATGCCGGCAAATCAGAAACAGTTTGATAAACAGTCAGTTGACAGTACCAAACTTTTTGCCGTTTTAAATTCTGAGTGGTGGTACAAAGAGCAAAGTATTACAACCAATGGCACTTTTGGTCCTTCTGTGAAATATGGATACGAAAATGATATGTACACCTATGAGTTTGCTGTGCCGCTGGATACAATCGCTGAGAATTTTTATGGCATGAATGCAACCTCTGGCAGTACCATCTCGATCGGTCTGGAGTTTGGCGATATGGATATGCAACGTCCCGGTGGGATGTCCGGCGGTCGCGGTGGTGGAAAAGGCGGCGGGGGCGGTGGCATGTCTCCCGGCGGAGGTGGCGGCCGAGGCGGCGGAGGAGGTCGCGGCGGTGGTATGGGCGGAGGTGACCGTTCTGCAATGATGAACAACATACCAAGCGAACAAAAAATCTGGATAAAAACCAAACTGGCTGTGGTAGAATAAATGATTTGATATTGTGGTGCCCCACAGCTTGTTATAAATCCTGAGATAAACGAAGGGATGTGGGTTGGTAACAACTTGGCATTGATTAAATAGAGTATGGCTGATGATATAAAAATGAGAAGATAACAAAAAGCCCCTCCATATTATCGGTGGTTGGTTATTGAAACAGGACAGGCTCAATAACCGCCAACCGATAATTTTTTGTAAATTGTATTGTTTCTATTTTGTAATAGAGGGTGACCCACTACTTGCTAAGTTGTTTCAGTAATTTATTCTATTTACGGCCTCGGATTTTGGATAATAGTCTTAGGATTTCCAAATATAACCAAACCAGTGTTACCAGAAGGCCGAAAGCGGCGTACCATTCCATAAATTTAGGTGCACCTTTTTCTGCTCCGTTTTCAATAAAATCAAAATCCAAAACCAAGTTAAGCGCGGCAATTACAACAACAACAAGACTAAAGATTATTCCAATAGTTCCTGATTCATGAATATATGGAATACTTGTACCAAAAAATCCTAATACCATTGTCGCGACATAAATCAATGCCACCGCTCCGGTAGCGGCAACAACACCAAGTTTAAAATTTTCGGTCGCTTTAATCAGCCCGGATTTATAAGCCGCCAATAGTGCAAACAATGTTCCAAAGGTCAAAGCTACCGCCTGAATCACTATTCCGGGGTAACGGTTTTCCATCAGGGCCGATATTGCTCCCAGCGCCAATCCCTCTAATATTGCATAAACCGGAGAGAGGTATGGCGCGGTTTTCTTTTTAAAAATAATTATCAAAGCGACAATAAAACCACCGATAGCGCCGCCCATTATCCAGGGTGCCGCTGATGGCTGTTCCTGAACACCAATAAATTGCATCCATACAAATGAAGCTGAAATAATAAGTAGAAGAAGTAAGAGCGCTGTTTTGTTAACAGCCCCGCCGATAGTCATTGATTCGGTGCCGGGAAATTCTTGAATTGCTTTATCAAAGACTTTTTGGGTCAATGCCGGATTAGCTGTCCGCCCAAGTGAGAAAGTAGAACTTTTTGCCATATGTATTATATCCTCCTGATTATATACCATATTAGTATTGATAAATTCACAAATCTATATAAAAATGTGTAAGTATAAAAAAACTTCAAATTCTTTTTCTACACCTAACCATAGTTAAATTCACTCCACACCACTTTGTATACACTGTTTATTAATAAAATGAGGAGAGACATAAATTTATCAAATAACCTTTTATCAGAAAAGCAAACCCATTTTGCTGTAAAACCATGAAAGGCGAAGAATTATAAGGAATATTTATCAGTTTTTTTTACTTGAGATGCAAATTTCAGTAGTAAATTTGTCCGCAAAAAAATGTGATCTGCAGACGTTCTCGTCTGCAAACAAAAATCACGGCAGACCTCCCGGTCTGCCGTGCACAATAATACCTACTCAACCAAATTACATCGACGTATATAAAACTATCTGCCAAACAGTTACACGATTTTTGTTGAATTGATACGATTTTTTCGAATATACTATACCACCAGACAGTAAATATATGGAATGAAATAGAAAGGAGAAAAAACATGGAGACTATATTATATATATGGCTGGCGGCAATGGTCATATTTTTAATAGTAGAGATCATGACCCCCGGGCTGGTTTTTGGATGTTTCGCGGTTGCCGCTCTTGGCGCGGCGGCGACAACACTTGTGACCGACAGCTATCTGATACAACTTGGTGTCTTTGCTTTTATGGCGATAGTACTGATTCCATTGACACGTCCACTAGCCAGAAAGATCACCAAAGAATCACCGCAAAAAACCAATGTTGACGCGATAGTCGGCAAATCGGGAATAGTAATCAAAGCTATCGATCCGGTCGCCGAAGTGGGACAGGTCCGAGTAGAGGGACAGGTCTGGCAGGCACTCGCAGTCGAACCGATTGAAGAAGGTGTCCAGATAACCGTTGATAAAGTTATTGGCGCGCGACTGAACGTTTCAAAGGTCTGAATTAGAAATTAGTGAGTAAATAATAGACTTAATATATTTTCGAAAGGAGAACCCAAATGGAAGCTTATATGTTTGTAGGTGTAGTGATTGTACTCGCCTTTATACTTGGCGGGATGTCAATCAGGATTGTCCGGCCATACGAAAAAGCGTTAGTAGAACGACTTGGTAGTTATCAGAAAACGCTCGATTCCGGTCTTAATCTGATAGTACCGTTTATCGACACGCTTCAGAAAGTAGATATGCGAGAGATCGTTCTCGATGTTCCCCCGCAGTTGGTTATCACCAAGGATAATGTTGGGGTGGAAGTTGACGCGGTCGTCTACTGCCAGATCACCGACCCGGTCAGAGTGCGGTATGAAATAGCGAACTATATTCTCGCCTCGTCTAAGTTAGCGCAGACTAACTTAAGGAATGTTCTTGGCGAGATGGAACTTGACCAATCGCTGGCCTCGCGTGACACGATTAATTCTCAGTTGCGTGATGTTCTCGATACCGCCACCGATAAGTGGGGTGTCAAAGTTAACCGCGTGGAGATCCAGCGGATCGATCCGCCGAATGATATTACCGAGGCGATGAGTCGCCAGATGAAAGCCGAGCGGTTAAAAAGAGCTGTTATTCTTGAAGCCGAAGGTGACAAGCAATCGGCTATCACAATGGCCGAAGGTACTAAAGCATCGGCGATCCTAAAGGCTGAGGGTGAGGCTGAAGCGGTCAAGAAAAAGGCTGATGCTGAAAAGTATCGTCAGATCGCGGTTGCTCAGGGTGAAGCGGATGCTATAGGAAATGTCTTCAAGGCGATTCATGATGGTAAACCGGATGAGAAATTGATAACGCTGAAGTATCTTGAGATGATGCCGAAACTGGCCGAAGGTGAAGCTAACAAGATCTTCCTGCCGATAGAATCCAGTGGAATTATCGGGTCATTGGCCGCGATGGTGGAAGGAATTAAGTCGGACAAAGGTAGTGATAAAACTCCTCAGACGGCTTTTTCCGAGGAATAAACGACTGATATGCAATAACATTGCATTTACACGGAGGTCATTCTGGCCTCCGTTTTTAAT
>JAAERC010000053.1 GCA_024230695.1 Candidatus Zixiibacteriota bacterium | reverse complement strand
TGAGTATGATGATGCCAATCTGCTTCCAGCCGCAGAGCAGAATCTTGCTTTATTACATAATGAAAATGATGAATGGATAGATATCACAACTTCTATCGATACAGATGAAAATATAATATGTGGCAAAACGACAAGTTTGTCACCTTTTGTTTTGGCAACTCCCATTATGTATATATGCGGTGATGTCAATGATGATATAAATATTGATATATTGGATATTGTATATCTTATCAATTATAAATACAAAAGCGGTGCTGATCCGTTATGCGAGCCAATTATTGTTTGCGCTGATGTAAATCATGATACCAATGTTGATATTTTGGATATTGTTCATTTGATTAATTACAAATACAAATCTGGTGGGGAGCCGGATTGTCCATAGCAAATTGATATAATTCTTTTTTATCGACATATTATTATCCTATTCTCAGACTTGACATCAATATATTTAAACAGTATTTTTCTTGATTATTAGGTGATTTACGTATTGGATTGTATAAGAAAAGTAGTATTTTATATATATGAGTGAAAATTTGACAACAGAGTTATCGGCAAAAGGATACTGGCCGGCCAAAGCTAAGGAATATCTTGATAATAAGAAGTATTCCAAAGCGGTTGAGTTATGTATATCACGATTAAAAGATGATCCGAAAATCTTATCCGGTCGGATTGTCTTGGCGCAGGCGTTGTATCATTCTAATCAGCTCAATGAGGCCGAGTCACAGTTTTATCGAATTTTGCAGGTCGACCCAAATAATATTCTGGCGCTAAAATACCTTGGTGATTTGAAATTCAGGGCCGGGGATAATATAGTTGCATTTTCGTTTTATGAGCGGGTGCTTAAACTTGATGAATACACCAGAGGATTAAAATCATCTATTGAAAATAAGGATTCAGATAGAACCAAAGAAATCACATTGTTGACTTTTCGGAAAAAGGGTGAAACAATAGAGAAAACCCGCGAAAGGTTGCGTCAATTACCATTTGATACCGAAACTACCGGTGATTTATTATTAGAGCAGGGGCATACTCGGATGGCTGGAAAAATTTTCAAAAATCTGCTAAAGCAAAATGATTCACCACGATTACTTGAGAAGTTGGAAAAGATCGAAAAAATTAGAAATCAGAATAAAATGATTTCCGCGCAAAAAGCAGAAAAAAATTGAAAAAAAAGAAATGGAATAGAGGAGTATAAGGATGTCACGCGAACGGATTAAAAAATTCCAGGCATGGATTAAAAAGGAGAATCTTGACGGGTTTATTGTCAGACGACATGAATCGATGAGGTATCTCTGTGGATTTTCGGGCGGTAGTCCGTCTGAACCGGATGGTGTTTTAATAGTCAAACAAAAAAGTGCTGATTTTATCACAGATTTCAGATATTATGAGCAGGCACGAAAAGAACTAAAAGGCGCCAAATTGATAAAAGGTGAGCGGGACGCGATCGGTTCATTGAAAACAGAGACCAAATTTCTTGGGAAAAATCTGAAATATGGTTTTGAGCCGGAATATATGTCTGTTTCTGAGAAAAATAGATTTCAGGAAAGTCTTGGCGATTCGATTCTTATTCCATTTAAAGACGCGGTCGAGATGCTTTCGATTATAAAAGAGAAATCGGAAGTTGAGATGATTCAGAAAGCATGTGATATCAGTGATGCCGCTTTCCAGCGAATATTGGGATATGTTAAGCCAGGGTTGAAAGAAAGTGAAGTTTGTGCCGAGCTGGAATATCAGATGATGATGCTTGGTTCAGATAAAGCGGCATTCGAGACAATTTTGGCCTCGGGGTTCCGGTCGGCTCTTCCGCATGGTTCAGCCTCGAAGAAAAAAATTGCCAAAGGTGATTTTGTTACATTTGATTTTGGAGCGACATTTGGCGGATATGTTTCAGATATGACCCGAACAATTGTAATGGGCAAAGCTACGGCTCGTCAGAAAAAGGTTTATAATACCGTTAAGAGGGCGCAACTTGCTGGTTTAAGGAAGGTTAAGTCTGGTGTTTTGGGAAAAGCAGTTGATTTGGCCGCCAGAAAAGTTATTGATAAGGCCGGATATAAAAAATATTTCAGGCACGGAACGGGGCATGGGATTGGAATGTATGTCCATATGAAACCAAGTGCCGGTCCGTTAAGCACCGATATCCTCAAGCGGGGTATGGTTTTAACCGTCGAGCCGGGGATTTATTTCCCGGGTTGGGGTGGTGTCAGGATCGAGGATGATGTTTTGGTGACCAATACCGGATGCCGAGTGCTTAATTCTTCACCCAAAAAACTATTGGAAATATAACCGATATATATTATCTTTTTAGATTAGGTTAATTATAGAATAGAAAGCCAGAAAAGGTTTTATAATATGAATGAAAATCAGATAAAAAAGCTGATTAAACTTGTTGAAGATTCTAAGATTGATCAGCTTGAGGTTTCGCGATGGGGGGGTATAAAAATTACCCGCCGTCTTTCGGTTAGTAACGGCCATTC